>JADDQF010000045.1:19018-21053 GCA_016781505.1 bacterium | reverse complement strand
TCGGCAAGCCCCAAACCAAACAGGTTCGCCCAGACGGCCGGATTACCTTTTACGGGCATCCTGAGGTTGGCGCGGAGCTGGTAGCCCAGATCGGGCAGCGCTTGCACGTAGGCCGAGAAGCAACCGGCTATCTGCAGCTGATCGTTCGTGAGCATATGCGCCCCGGGCAGCTACGATCGCTCGGTCCAAACTTGACGCGGCGCGCCATCTACCGGTTTTGGCGTGATACAGACCCGGCCGCGCCTGATGTACTGCTACACGCAATGTGCGATCATCTTGCAGCTCGTGGGCCACTGTTGTCGTTGGAGGACTGGGAGCAGCATGTCGCTTGGACCGGCACGGTTTTGCGAGAAAGTTGGCGCGCAACGGAAACGCAGCGGTCGACGCGGCTGATTACTGGAACCGATATTATGCGCGAGCTACAGATAGCACCCGGGCCACTCATTGGGCGCGCACTGGCCGCCGTGGCAGAAGCACAATTTTTAGGTGAGGTGCAAACGCGGGCCGAAGCGCTAGCCTTAGCTACCAACATCGTTCGGGGAGATGCGAGCTCACTAATTGAAGAATAACCATTGGCGGCTATGCCGGGCGGTGCAGCCTGCACAAGGGTTCCAACATGCAAGGCGACGTTTCCGTCGCCATAGCCTTGCCGGAGTACTCCCGTAGCACGAGCCTAGAAACGCATAGTCGGGGATGCGCGCCTTCCCGCGCCAACGGGAGCACACCTCATGGAAGGGCTGCTAGCTACTCTTGATCGAGCGGCGCCACATCATCCATACAGAACATCAAGATGGCGCTTAGGCACAGTAGCAAGAAAATTAACGTTGACATCAGCTGCTCCCTGGCGACGACGATTGCTGCGGATACAAGTGTAACGTGCATGGACGAGATCGCCATCTCATCGCACTGATATTAACGTGACATTTAGGTAAAAGATCAGCCTCCTCCGTAGTCGGAAGAGGCTGTCGTTCAACGTTTCGCCAGGGGATGGGCGGCTAGGACTCAAGTACTTCGTCAGCGAGCGTTTGCGCCCGGTCGGTGTATTGGCGGCGGTAATAGTCAAGATACTCGCCACTTTTGAGCGGGCGCCACCACGCTTCATTCGCCACATACCACTGGACGGTCTGTTCCAGTCCTTCTTCAAAGGTCACCTGTGGCTCCCATCCAAGCGCGCCCAGCTTGTCTGCGTCCAGCGCATAGCGCACATCATGCGCAGGCCGGTCGAGCACGGGCTGAATCAGCGACTCGGGCTTGTTGAGCAGCTTGAGGATGCGGCGGGCCACGTCGATGTTGGTCTGCTCCATGTCGGCGGCAACATTGTAGGCCTCGCCCAGCTGGCCGCGGTGAAGCACGACGTCAACCGCGCGGGCGTGGTCAAGGGCGTGGAGGCGATCCCGTATCTGCGTTCCATCGCCATAGAGTGGCAGCGGCTGGTTGTCGATCGCGTTGGTCACAAACAGCGGAATTGCCTTTTCGGGATACTGGTAGGGCCCGTATGTATTCACGCCGCGGGTGACCGTGATCGGTAAATTAAAGGTTTGGAAGTACGAAAGGACGAGCAGCTCGCCCCCCGCTTTGGCTGCAGCATACGGGCTGGTGGGCTTGAAGCGGTCGGTCTCTTTGAACTTGCCGGAAGGGATTGGGCCATACACCTCGTCGGTTGAAATATGGTGCAGCCGCTCTAGGCGCAAATCTTTCGCTGCCTCGCACAGCACATACGGCCCGTGCACATTGGTCCGCACAAATGCATCGGGATCGAGAATGGAGCGGTCGACATGTGTTTCGGCGGCAAAATTAACAATTGTATCAATGTTGTACTGGACGATCGCGTCGCGCACCGCTTTGGCGTCGCAGATATCACCCTGAACGAACGCAAAGCGCGGATCGTTTTCGACGGCTTTGAGATTGTTGCGGTTGCCCGCGTAGGTGAGCTTGTCAAACGCGACAAGGTGATAGTCGGGATACGTTTGGAGCATATGATGGACGAAGTTGGCGCCGATAAAGCCGGCGGCACCCGTCACCAGCAGATGTTTCA
>JADDQF010000045.1:6609-18891 GCA_016781505.1 bacterium | reverse complement strand
ACGCAGCTCGCCGCCGGGATTGGTCGTTGTGTGGACGTTGACATACAGTCCTCCTCCCGCCTGCAGCGAGGCGGCATCGCTTTCGCTAAGCGTTATGGTGCCCGTCAGGGCATTGCCAGGCCCAAAGGTGCCGCCACCACTATACAAGCCGTATGCGATCGGCCCGTTCATTCCTGGCACTCCCCAGTGAATATGCGCTGCGGTCACTGGACTGCTGGTGTTTTCAACGGAAAGCGTGTAGCTCAGCCTACGTGTTGCGGCGTCAAAGGTGAAGATGAATGAGCCGCGAGCCGGGCTGTTAACCGGCGGAACTTCATGCGCCGGCGACAGCGGCACGGTAGCTGGAGGCAGCCCGACCTGTGGCGGGCGAGAGTGGAGGATCAGCGGCAGGTAGACGTTGTTGCGCACAACCGTTGCACCGCCAGGTACAACCGGCACAAGTGCGTCGTAGGGAATCTCGCTGCCAGGCTGTAACAGCACAGCCTGGGGATCGAGCTGTTGCCCGGTGTAGCTCAGTTCGACGCGCAGCACCAGCGTGATAACCGTTACGGTCTTGGTCTCCTGGTAGGATGGCACAGTTACGCCGATGGTCGTCGTCGCAGCCTGTGTTGTGACCTCGGTCGGATCTTGCTGGCTGATGTTGATCCGCTCCAGGGCCACCCCGTCCGGAAGCGTGAAGCGGAAGTCCACGTTACGTGCTTGATCGTCGGTGTTGACCAATGTGTAGGTGAACGGGGTAGGAACACCGATCTGCACGGTTGCGGGCGCTTCCAATGTTGAAAGCGCAAAGGGTGATACGACCTGGACGGGTGTTTGCAGGTCGGTGAAGCGCTGCGATGGGCTGGCATTAAAGGCCGCGTTGGCAATGTGAGCGGTTGGCGTGATAGTGCTGCTGATTGCCAGCGGCGCGGCGGTCTGCAGATCAAAGGAAAGATCAGCCGTGTTCTCAACCGTGCCAAACCAGTACACGCCCGGAGCTGCGGGCAAGTCCGCCCCTAACGTCGACAGATCGCTCACCTGCTGTAAATTGGCGGCTGAAACATCCGCCTTGAGTGAGTTGGGCACCAGTGTGGTATTCGCCGGCAGTGGTACGGCAACGTAGGCTGGACTGGCCGCGGTTGTGTCGAGATCGTCGTTACGTCCAAGGTTATCCACCGTGACGGTCATTTTGAAGATGTCACCCGGAAAGACCCGTGGCCGCGAAAGTGATGTGTTGGTAGCCGTGCCGATGGCGCGCGCGCGGGATGTATAGATTGAGGGCGGCAGTCCAGTAAGCGTATATGCGGCGTAGCCCGACGGCGAGCTGACAAGGTCGGCGTTCTTGGCCGGCGGTACGACTGATACCACGGCGACGACGCGCTCCCCGGCCTCATTAAAACCTGGCTGGCTCAGCGGGTTGTCGAGTTTGAAGGTGCCGTTACCGTTCGGGTCAAGCGTAACGGGAAATGTTTGCCCGACGGCTTTGCCGTTCTTGTCCGCAAAGGTGACAAAATCCACTTTGAAGGTATTTTTGACACCCCGCACCTCGAAGATGCTCCTGGCGTTTGCAGGAACAGAGCCCTGATTCACGAAGAGCTCGGTGCTCCCGACCTTGATATTGTCCAGGTACCAGCCAGGCTGCGGCGGTGGTGCTTTTTCGCCCGCGGACGCCTGATCGGCGCTGTGGCGGAAGGCAAGCAAGATCGTTTTGCCGGCGTACGAGCTCAGTTCGTACGTTTTGTTCAGCCACTTGGGAGCAGTCGACGAGCCGCTGACACCGGTGAAGCCGGGCAGCGCATCCAGAATTTGCGGCACAGCTGTCTGGGAGCCGGCTTCGGTCGTGCCGGCAATCGGCAGCGTCGTGAAGGTGGCGCCATTGTCGGTGCTGACTTGGACAATGCCGTAGTCGAAGTCTTGCTCGATGTTGTAGAGCGTATCAAACGACAGCGTTTGATCGCCGCTGGGGACTGCAACCTGGAAGATCAGGAAATTGTCGGCAAAATCGGTGTGGCCGGAGTAGAGCACCTTGTCAGCGACGGCCCCGCTCGGCGCGACTCCGACATCATCTACATCGACGACGCTCCACTGCGTCCGAATGTCGGCATTGCCGTTAAAGGTGACGGTCGTTTGGGCGTTGATCGCAGGTGACCAGCCGATCTCGATGTAGTCGCTGCCGTAGGGTGGCGCTCCCGGCTGGTCGTAGCCTTCGAAATTAAGGTTGCGGCGCAGGCGGCCAATGTCGAGCGGCGCGACCGGCACGCCGGATTGCCCTTGCCATGTGCTGATGTAGCTGCCCCACGTGGTTTCGTCGCTGGTGCCGCCAAAGAGCATTGCGATGCGGAAGTCGTTCCACACCTGCGCAAAGGTGAAGGGCGCGTCTACCTCAGCCAGCATCGCGTTGGTCGACTCGATGCTGTTGAGTGGATCGGACGTTAGCCGCGAAACCAGCTTGATGTATTGGTTGCCGGTCGTGCCGATGCCAGCCTCTTTGAGACGTCCCGCCAGGTAGAGCTGGAACCAATAGGCCTGTTGATAATCGGCCAGGATTTCGAAGTTCTGGTCGGGATCGGCGCTTTGATCGCCCCAAAGCGTCAACGAGTTTTCGGGATAGTCCGAAAACTGCGTGCGGTGCCGTTCCGCGGTGGATCGGTAGCCGTTGATGAACTCGGCAAACTCGGAGCGGCCCTCGTTAGCCCACGTATCTTCGCCGTCTGGGTCGGTGTCGGCGTTGATTAAGTGCTGAAACTCGTGTGCGATCGTCGCCTCATTCTGAAAGTTGGGCGCGCCGGTATTTTGGTCGAACCGCTTGCTATCGATCGTGATGACGTTGCGGTCGATGAAGCTGCTAAAGGCCAGGCCGAAGAAGCCCCCTATGTAGCTTGGATTGTTGATCGGATCAAAAAAGTTTTCATCACGCACGTTGCTCACGACGATCAAAACGCTTTGTGGCGGCCCGGCGTAATAGTCGGCTGGTAGGTTAAGCGCGGCAAGCAATATTCCGCTTGTGCCCGCGCGATCCTTGTATTGGCCAAAATATTCCACATCGACGGGAATAATTTTCTCGGCGGCCTTGGCCAACGCGTCGATCTCCGGCTGCGTCACTTTTAGCGGATCTTGGGCGTCGGGGTGGACCGGATTGAGCGAGCCGTCCGGATTGCGGTAGCTTAGGTCTTGCTGCACCCACACTTCGACCAGGTCGGACTTGTACCGGACGACATAATCGGCCGGCTGAACACGCCCGGCCACAGCGTTATACACTACATAGCGGCGAATATCGCCAACCGCGTATGAGCCTGTTGCTGCTGCCCCAAGCAGAGGCGACATACCGGAAGTGTCTAACGGAGGCTTGATCCGGCGAGCTTGCTCGCCAATATCAATTGGTTCAGGGTCATAGCCCGTGCGCGGACCATGCCCTTGCTGCCCTGCTTGGGTGATTCCCGCTGGCTCGGCGGGAGCTGCTGGTTGAGTGCGGTCGACAGAATCGTAGCGCGCAGAGGTCGCTGATGTAGGACCGAGCGCTAGGATGCCAAAAATGGCAAGCAGCGAGGCGAGAACACGTCGAACGGCCATGAGCTTTCCTTCCACGATGTGGGGGGCTTCAGGTGTCGAGTGGCGTTGGAGGTGGGGCGCAAACGGATGCCGCAACGGTGAGTCCGGTAACTACATGTTGCTGAGCTAGCCAAACAACAAACCGGGCGACTGCGGGGTAGCTCCTTTCTCCCCATAAGGCAGCTGACCAACCTTTGGAACAAGCGAGTTGTCGAAAGCGGCGTGGCAAGCGGGTGTTTCTGGTAGCATGTGCCAGCACCAGACGAGCTAGCAAGCCGAATTGTTGATGTGGCGGAAACGATTTTAGACGAAGCCACATTTATCTGTCAAGGCAGCCACGATACGCCAGGGAGCAGCCAACGTCGTTAACACCGACCAAGCTCATGCTGTGCAGTACTCGCATGGTCATACATTATGCCGCACAGCACAACGTGAAACTGCCGCACAGCTTGCACAGGCGAGGGTCGGTCGTGGTTAGCTTGTGGTGTGAGCGAGGCGTCGATACAGCTCCAAGGTGGCGCGGGCGGTTGTGGTCCACGAGAATTGAGCTGCGCGTTGCAGGCCTTGCTGCCGCAGCTGTTTGCGGTGGCCTGCGTCAGTCCACAGGCGAGCCCAAGCCGCAGCCCAGCTCTCTGCATCCCGGGGCGGGAGTAACACCGCAGCATTGCCGGCCACTTCCGGCAGGCTGGACGTATCCGCGACGATGGCGGGCGCGCCGCATTGCATCGCCTCCAGCACGGGCAAGCCAAAGCCGCTGTACAGCTCAGGATGAAGGTACACTCGGCACGCATTGTACAGCCAGACGAGGTCGCTTGGCGCTGTAGGCCCTACAAACGTAACTGCATCATCGAGACGCAGATCGGCAACCGTCGCAACCACGTCGTCGTCCAGCCAGCCGCGTGCTCCGGCAACTACCAGGCGTGGGTGCTTGCCTGCTGCCTGGTCCTTGACCAGGCGCAGTGCTTGCAGCAAAGTGGTGAGGTTTTTACGCGGCTCGATCGTTCCTACAAACAGCGCAAAGGTGTCGGCGTGCAGGGAGTGCCCGTTGATGATCCGCTCAGCCTGGGCGGGCAGCTCCAATGGCTGGAAGTGGGGAGCAGCAGCTTCGTAGATTACCTCGATTTTGGCTGGATTCACATCGAGCAGGCGGATCAGGTCATGCCGCGTGCTGTGGGAAACGGCGATGATAGCCGCGGCATGCTCAACCGCCCGCCTGATTTGGCCATAGAATCGCGCTGCAGCGCTGTCGAGAATTTTGGGATAGTGCAGAAACGCGAGGTCATGGACGGTAATAACCGCGGGTGTGCGCCGCCGAAAGAGCGGAATAAAATCGGGAAAATGCAGCACATCAGCTCTCAGGCTGGCTAGCTCAAGCGGCAGCAGCGTCTGCTCCCAGCGGTGATGTGGCGGCGTAACGACGCGTTGCGTTGTTATTCCCGGCGGATCGACAACTGCGTCCAACAGCGGCTTGCGGTGGCGGATGGCCACAAAAAGCTCGTTGGGCGCTGCCACCCGGCCAAGTGCCATAAGCAATTGGGCCGTGTAGGCCGGAATCCCCCCGACCCGATACGAGTTTAGCCGCATATCGATCCCGACCCGCATAGTTACAATCTCAGCTCCAGCAATAGATCGCTGATCAGCAGGCTCGAAGTTTCAGATGCGCCACGCGCGCATGCTTGCCGCACCACTAAGGTGGCAGCTGGCGGCTCGGGCATTTATTCGCCGTCACGCACCTGGATGACCTGTCCATCAAACGCCAGCTGCGCGTAGGCTGGCAGCTCCGCGTTCACAGTCGCGTGGTCGAGATCATGCGTGATATGAATAAAAAATGCTTGGCGCGGCCGCAGCTGCTCCACAATCGTCAAGGCATCGGCTACCGTCAGGTGCAGTGGGTGGGGCTGGTGGCGCAGGGCGTTGAGTACCAAGGTGTCGAGTCCTTGGAGCTGTTCCATTGTGTCTGGAGGCAGGGCGCTGGCATCGGTGATGTAGGCCAGCTTGCCAAAGCGATAGCCCACAATGGCGTGGGGGCCATGCAGCACCCGAAACGGAGCCACCGTGATTGCGCCAACGGTGAAGAGCACGGTCAGCTCGCGGGTTTCGATCCGGGGCCGCGTCGACATGGAGGGTGCCGGGTCGAACGCGTAATCGAACATATGCCGGACGCGGCGCAGCGTGCCGGGGTCGCCGTACACCCCTAAGCTATGATTGCGGCCCATCGTGAACGGTCGTAGGTCATCGATGCCGCCGATATGGTCGGTGTGGGCATGGGTCAGCAACACCGCATCAAGCCGTGTCACGCTATGGCGCAACATTTGCACCCGCAGGTCCGGCCCTGCATCGATCAAAATGGTGGTGCCTTGATGCTGAAGCAGGGCTGCAGTCCGTAAGCGTTGATTATGGGGATCGCCCGAAGTACATACTCCACAGCGACAGCCGATGACCGGGACGCCCATCGACGTTCCGCTGCCTAAGATCGTGAGTTGCATACACTTTTTCCAGAAGTCATGGTCTTAATCAGGAGTGTAACATATTGCGCCGGTTGCGTTTGGTCCCGTAGAATCGCTGTGTTTCATTCTTCTACAGCGCTGAGGATTGCATGGCTTTTCTTCACGGTGAGCGGATCCGTTGGCTCCTGACGGCTTGTGTGGTCGTGCTGGCAATCGTGTTTGTGGTTCAACTGCGCCCGCAATCAAAAGTCCCGACGGATGCAACCCTGCTGGTCAAAGCCAGTGCGTTGCCCGCCCCCGACGTGCAGCCAGCTGCGGTTTCACCAACAGCAGCGCCCGAGGTCGCAGTCGACGTGATCGGCGCAGTGCAGCAGCCCGGTGTGTATTATCTTCCGAGCAAGGCCCGGGTTGCCGATGTGATTGCAGCAGCTGGTGGTTTAGCACCAACGGCCGCCCGTGATCAAATTAATCTGGCAGCGCCGATCATAGATGGAACCCAAATTCGCGTACCACATGTTGGCGACGCCGCGGAAGCAACTGTTGCGGCGCCAAGTGCAGAAGGAAATGGCTTGATTGACATCAACACCGCGGATGCCGCGACGCTGGAAGCATTGCCGGGGATTGGTCCGGCCACAGCGCAGGCGATCATCGACGAGCGTACCCGCAACGGATCGTTTAAGCAGATCGAGGATGTGCAAAACGTTAAGGGGATCGGCCCAAGTTTGTTTGCCCAGCTTAAGGCGCACATCACGGTTGGACAGTGACGCGCTTTGCAGGCGCGGCCGGTCCTGGTGCAGGGCTAGGAACAAGGTCGAGTATAATACGGGCGCACCGTTGATGTGTGATGGTGCGTTAACAGTACATTGTAGCTAGTTCCGGCCCGCCGTTGCGCCACCTGCGTCGCTTCTGGTGGGCTTGTGTGTTTTTTGGAAGCACGGATGCGTGAACTCGAAAGGAATGGATTGTGAATATTTTAGGTCGTGTCGCTGTTTTCCCGACGTTGCCGAAGCGTATCAGTCGCTTGTATGACCTCGCGTATAACCTGTGGTGGTCATGGACGCCTGAAGCTCAAGCATTGTATGCGGAGCTCGACCAAAATTTGTGGCGCAAGGTCAATCATAACCCCGTACGGATGCTGGCCGAGGTCGACCCCGCCCGGCTTAATACAGCGGCTGAGGACAGCGCCTTTTTGCAGCGTTTCGACACGATCCTGGCCGACTTCGATGCCTACATGGGCCGGACCGACACCTGGTTTCAGCAAACCTACCCGCAGGTAACCGGCAAATCGATCGCCTATTTCTCGGCCGAATTCGGTCTGCACGAGTCACTGCCGATCTACTCGGGTGGCCTGGGCATCTTGGCAGGTGACCATGTCAAGGAAGCGAGCGACCTCGGCTTGCCGTTTGTGGGCATCGGCTTTTTGTATCCGCAAGGATATTTTACCCAGCGCATCACCCGTGACGGGACGCAGGAAGCGTACTATGAAAAGCTTGCGTTTTCCCAAGTCGCTGCTACCCCCGCAGTAGGCACGGACGGCAAAGAGATCGAGGTCTTTGTCGATCTGCCCGGGCGGCGGGTCTATGCCAAGGTGTGGAAGCTGCAAGTCGGCCGCGTCGCGTTGTACCTGATGGATACGGACGTACCAAACAATGCGCCCAGTGATCGTGAGCTGTCGGCCCGCTTGTATGGCGGCGACACCGAGCTGCGCATTTCACAAGAGCTGGTGCTGGGTGTTGGCGGCCTGCGGGTGGTACGAGCGCTTGGTCTGAATCCGGCCGTGTTTCATATGAACGACTCGCACCCGGTCTTTATGGTACTGGAGCGCGCGCGCGAATTGGTGCAAAACGACGGCCTGTCCTTCGAGGTGGCGCGCGAGGTCGTCCGTGCCAGTACGCTGTTCACTACCCATACGCCCGTGCCGGCGGGCAATGAGGTTTTTGCCTACGATCTGATCGATAAGTACCTGAGCAAGTTTTACGACCGCCTGGGCTTGACCCGCGATCAGTTCCATGACCTTGCGCGGCAGCAGATGCCGTGGGGCTCGGTCTTCTCGATGACGATCCTGGCACTCCGCTTTTCGGCACTGCATAACGGCGTGAGCAAGCTGCACGGCGAGGTTGCTCAACGCATGTGGCACTTCTTGTGGCCGGGGATCACGGCCGACGAGGTGCCGATTACCTACGTGACCAACGGCGTCCACACGCCAACCTGGCTCGCTCCCGAGATGCGCGATTTGTACACCCGCTTTTTGCAAACGAACTGGCGTGACGACCTGGACAACCCTGCGACCTGGCAGGCGATCGACCAAATTCCGGATCATGAGCTGTGGGCCACGCACGCCGCGCGCAAGCAGCGACTGATGCACTTCCTGCGGGCGCATCTGCGGGGGCATCGCGAACGGCTTGGCGAAGGTCCCAATGCTCTGCAAGAAACGGAGACGCTGGGCAATCCCCACGCGCTCACGATTGGCTTCATGCGCCGCTTTGCGACCTACAAGCGGGCGACACTGATTTTCCGTGACCGTGAACGGCTCGCTCGTCTGCTGAATGACCCGCTGCGTCCGGTGCAGATTATCTTCGGCGGCAAGGCGCATCCCAAGGATCAGCCAGGCAAGGACTTGATCAAGGAAGTGTACGCATTGTCGCGCAGCCCTGAGTTTGCCGGCAAAATCTTCTTTCTGGAAAACTACGATATGCACATGGCGCGGCATATTGTGTCGGGCTGTGATGTATGGCTCAATAACCCGATCCGGCCTCACGAGGCCAGCGGTACGAGCGGCATGAAGGCTGCGCTCAATGGCGTGCCCAACTGCTCGATCCTGGATGGTTGGTGGGCCGAGGGCTACAATCGGGAAAACGGGTGGGCCATTGGCGAAGAGCGCGAGTACCAGGATCAGGAAACGCAGAACGAGGCGGACGCCAACGATCTGTACAATGTGCTCGAACGTGAGATCATTCCGGCGTTCTTTGAGCGGAGCGCGGACGGTTTGCCGCATGACTGGATTCGGGTCATGAAGGCAGCTATTCGTACGTGCGCACCGCGCTTCTCGATGGCTCGGCAGGTCAAGGAATACACCGACCGGTTGTATATTCCGACGGCTACGCGCAACACTGATTTTACCAGCGGTGGCTACGAAAAGGCGCGCGGCTTGGCGCGCTGGAAACAGCATATCGCTATGCACTGGCATGCAGTGGCGTTAACGGTGCAGGGGCCGCGTGACACGCAATTCGGCATTGGCGAGCGCGTGGCTGTCACTGCACAGCTGCAGCTGGGTGCGCTTCGGCCGGAAGATGTCAAGGTGGAGCTGGTGGTGGGCCGTGACCAAGACTGGGAAATCGTCGAGACAGGCGCGGTAGAGCTGCAGCTTCAGTCGCGGACCGACGGCAGCTACAGCTACACCGGCAGTATCGCGGCAGAGCATGGCGGCAGTTTAGTGTACGGTGTGCGGGTCGTGCCGTATCACCCTGACCTGGCAACCAAGTATGAGCTTGGCTTGGTGCGCTGGGCCTAGCTTCCTGTAACTGGAAACTTTCCGTTGCAGTACCTTTGTCTTACGGTTGCAGTGACGTTTTGACCCTGTGCCAAGCGTCACTGCAAAACAGCTGCACGACGCAGCTCCCCGCCTCGCTTATCATCCGCCACATCAGCAATCTTGATTGAAAGTCAACCAGGTGTGCTGTAGCTCCATAAACTCAATTACTCACTAACCCTTTTGGCCCATGGGGTGGCACGGGTCGACACAAACACTTTCGACCGTATCAGGCCACAAGGCAGCCTGAGCGTTGACCTTTCCTCCTTCTGGCTGAAGTGTTTGTACGTCCATTTGCCAGGCCGCGTCTATCACCTGTGCCCCAATAGTGCAAATGGCGATAGGCGGACCGTCCGTCAGCCGAGCCGTAACAAGCGTTGCAGCACTGAGTGGCAACTGCAGAACAAGGGCACTGCAGTAATCTACGATTCCGGTCGTCAGGTCAAGCTGACCTGGACCGTCATAACAACAATAGGCGCAGCATCGCAAAGGTGTCGATGTGGACATTCAGGGTATCAAAATCGTCACCAAAATCCTGTAGGTCAGCTGGTAGACCTTTTTCAACGCGCTACCCCATTGGATCCTCCCGGCGAGATCAGTCCATATTCTCCTAAGATCGCCGGCAACACCGCGGTTACCTGATCTCGAATGGAGGGGTTGGCAAAGCCGATCCAGGCCACATCCGTGCTAACGTCGAGCGGCGCTGTAAGCGCGCCTCCATACACATCCGTTACCAGCACCCCGGCTTCACGTGCGATCAGCTCCGTGCATAGATCATAGGGGTGGCAGCACAAGCCCAGGGCCTGCCCTTGCTCGCGCAAGACCGGCTCGATCAGCGGGCGTAGATCGGCGATCCAGCGGTCGTGACCCATCAGCAGCTCATACAGCTGACCGCCCGTCGAAACATACTGGTCTTCGAAGGCGAGCGCCCGGCCGGTTTGGAACGGCCCCACCGTACGTTCGACGATTGCATCGTCTACTGCGGCCAGCAAGCTGCGTCCGCCCGGAAAGAACCGTGCAACGCCCCCAAAACCTTGTGCCAGCGTGGGCTCCCGTGAAGGCCGGGGCGTGAGCGTCTGCCGTTCACCACTGAGGCGGTTAAGCCGTTCGCCCTGCACGCCCTGACCGGCAATCGTCCAGAAAGAGTCGCACAAGTGCTGCTTGAGCAAGGGAATTTCGGTTTGAACCGCCAGCTCGATGTCGGCTAAACCAGTCGAAGCACCACGGTTGCGTGCGACGCCGGTTAAAATCCAGGCGGAACGCTTCTGGTACATCAGGCCGCGCGTCCCGTCAATCGGATCCACGATAATCCGCAGCTCGGCTTGGTCGGGATCAGTTCCCGCTGGGAGCACGGTTTGACCCGTGGAACCCAAGCCCTCCGCGATCAGCACACAGGACCAGATCTCCGTCAGGGATGTGAAGTGCTGGAGCAGCACATGCTCGGAAACACGGTCGATAGCGAAGATGGTATCGCCGCCTTGTTCGCCAACCGGTGTTGCCAGCTGCTCGATGGCAGTTTGTTCGCACGCGCTGAGCACGGCATCGCGGATCGCCGCATGAATCGCGCGCAGCTGCTCCAGTAATCCGACGTGGTTGCGAATCATCCAAGTTCCTTTTGATGTCAACCGGCGCAGAAGCGTCGGGCTGATGTTTAGCTCGTGAGTGTGCTTCGCGGGCCGCCCTGCCGTCATTGTACACTCGGATACATTGTTGGTCGGCATTCAGTAGTATCATGGGAGCCACAGCAAGACGGCGGGCATTAATCGCCGCAAGCAGGATGGGCAAACTATCTGCTTGAGTCGTCAGCTGCATATGTGTTGCACACTGCAGTTGTGAAGGAGGAGATGTGGAGATGAATGGTGCCGGGCAGCCCCTGCGCTTGATTCAAGTTGGGATGGGTGGCTGGGGCCGCGACTGGGCGAAGAACGTTGTGGCGAAGATGCCGGAGGTCGAGTGTGTAGGGTTTGTCGAGGTCGAACCCGCGATCTTGGCCCAGCTGCAGAACGAGCATGCCATACCGGCTGCACGATGTTTTGCGTCGCTGGATGCCGCGCTAAACTCGACGGATGCCCAGGCCGTGCTCGTAACAACGGCGCTGGGGGGACATGCGCCGGTTGCCGTGGCTGCGTTGCAGGCCGGCAAGCATGTGCTGCTCGAAAAGCCCTTCGCGCCCTCGGTGGGGGAGGCTGAAGCGGTCGTGGCGGCGGCCGAGCAAGCCGGACGCGTGCTGATGATCAGCCAAAACTATCGGCATTACCCGGCTGTGCGTGTGGCGGCGGGGCTGATTCGGGAGCAAGTCCTGGGACCGCTCAGCGCCGTCCGGGTGCAATTTCGTAAATACGCCAATACAGCGCCGCGAGGCAACCACCGCCACTACGAGCTTGTGCATCCGCTGCTGCTGGACATGGCAATCCATCACTTCGATTTGATGCGCTGTGTCCTCGATCAGGAGCCCATCAGCGTGGTGTGTCAGGCATGGAACCCGCCCTGGAGCCATTTCCGCGATCCGGCGTCCGCGGCGGCGATGATTGCGTTCGACCAGGGAGCAGTCGTCACGTATCATGGCAGCTGGGTCAGCACCGCGCCGAGCACCACCTGGGCCGGCGAGTGGCACATGGAGTGCGAGGGCGGCGAGATTGTGTGGACTTCGCGCAACGACCTCACCCTGGATGCGGATGTGGTCACGGTGCGGCAGCGGAACAAACGGCCCCGCCGCGTGGCGCTGCCCGCGATGGAGCAGTGGGATCGGGCGGGGGCGCTGGCGGCATTTGTACGATC
>JADDQF010000045.1:0-6442 GCA_016781505.1 bacterium | reverse complement strand
TGAAGCGCCCGAAACCAGTGGACGCGATAATTTGGGCACGCTCGCCCTCACCAGGGCGACGATTCGGGCAGCGGAAACAGCTCAGCCCCAATCCATTCCGCCGCACGTGAGAGCTGGGGAGTCCGCAATCAGCTAGATGGTCGTCGCCGGCACAAGCATAATGCTCGTTGGCCGAGGGCAAGCTGCAATATCTACCCTTGTTGGGGACGGTCTCCAACACCGGTTGTACTCGGAATGACGTTCGATGGGAGCTCCCGTTTGGGCAGGATCGGCCAAAGTTGCGCATACCGCCCGAATAGTTGTATGCTGTCGTCTCGAACAGCGCCGGCGAGGAGTGCGTCCGTGCCGCCAGGTGATGCCGGCAATCGTGAGTGAGCGAAGCCTGAGCACTCCAATCTTTTGTCTAAACTCAACGTGAGACGCGCAGGAGCTGGCGGAATGGTCGCCGATCAAGCATCAACCCCTTTGGTATGTGTAGAGGAGGTGCATAGCGATGGCAGAAACGATTAACGTGGGGCTGGTTGGGTATAAATTTATGGGCAAGGCCCATTCAAACGCCTACCGGCAGGTTGCCCACTTTTTTCCGGATGTGGCGCTGCGGCCGGTATTGCATACCTTGTGTGGCCGGGATCGGAACGCGGTGCAACAAGCGGCCAACGAGCTAGGCTGGCAGGAGGTCGAGACCGACTGGCGTGCCCTGATTGCGCGCGACGACATTGGGCTGATCGATATTTCCACGCCTGGCGACTCGCACGCCCCGATCGCGATTGCCGCAGCCGAAGCCGGCAAGCATGTCTTTTGTGAAAAACCATTAGCGAATACGTTAGACGAGGCGCGCCAGATGCGCGATGCCGTGCAGCGCGCCGGCGTTGTTGGAATGGTCAACTTCAACTATCGGCGGGTGCCCGCGGTGCAGCTGGCCAAGCGCCTGATCGACGACGGCCGAATTGGCCAAATCTACCACTGGCGGGCCGTGTATCTCCAGGATTGGATCATGGACCCGAACTTTCCGCTGGTTTGGCGGCTCCAGAAGGATGCCGCGGGATCGGGTACCCTTGGCGATCTGGGCGCTCATATCATCGACCTGGCACGTCTGCTGTTGGGCGAGATCGAATCGGTCACAGGCTTGACCAACACGTTTATCAAACAACGGCCGGTCTTGGCGGAAACCACCGGCGGCCTGGCTGCAGCAGGCGGTACGCAGATGGGCGAGGTCACGGTTGACGATGCGGCGCTGTTTTTGGCCCGCTTCAGTAATGGGGCAGTCGGCAGCTTCGAGGCGACGCGCTTCGCAAAGGGCCGCGCCAACTACAACTCTTTTGAGATCAACGGCTCCAAAGGCAGCATTGTGTTCAACCTGGAGCGGATGAACGAGCTGCAAGTGTTGTTTGACGACGATGCGGCCGATGTGCGCGGCTTCCGGACTGTGCTAGTCACGGATGCGTCGCACCCGTATATGCAGGCCTGGTGGCCGGCTGGTCACATTATTGGCTGGGAGCACACGTTTACGCACACCGTCCGTGACCTGCTGAACGGCATCGCCAGTGGCACAACGCCCGACGCAACCTTTGACGACGGCCTGCGCTGTCAGGCGGTGCTGGATGCGGTTGTGCGGTCGGACAGCAGCCGTTCCTGGGTCGCGCCGGCCTACGAATGATCGGAAGCCTCCAACGATAAGGAATTGAGGGTGGGAGCATGAGCGAAGCATTACGGGTCACGGTGTGGAACGAGTTTCGGCACGAGCGCAAGAGCGAAGCGGTCAAAGCCGTTTATCCGGACGGCATTCATGCCACGATTGCCGCAGCCCTGGGTGAGCACGGCTTTGAGGTTCGAACCGCGACGCTGGACGAGCCGGAACACGGCTTAACAAGTGAGGTGCTTGAGGCCACGGATGTGCTGATCTGGTGGGGGCATGTGGCCCACGGGGAAGTTCAGGACGAGATCGTGGAGCGCGTGCAGCAGCGGGTCTTGGCTGGCATGGGGCTGGTGGTGCTCCATTCCGGGCACTTCTCGAAGATCTTTAAACGGTTGATGGGCACGACCTGCGATCTTAAGTGGCGCGAAGGCAACGACCGCGAGCTGATCTGGGTGGTAGCGCCGGGACATCCGATTGCGGAAGGACTAGGCGAGATGTTCATGCTCGAGCATGAAGAGATGTACGGCGAGCATTTCGACATACCGCCACCCGAAACCCTAGTCTTTGTGAGCTGGTTCAGCGGCGGCGAAGTGTTTCGCAGCGGCTGCTGTTATACCCGCGGCGCCGGCAAGATCTTCTACTTCCGCCCCGGCCATGAAACGCTGCCGACCTATCACAATCCCCAAGTGCAGCGGGTGATCGCCAATGGGGTACGCTGGGCTGCGCCAACGGTGATCGAGCGCGTTTTTGGCAACACGCCGCCGCATGTGCCAACCGAAGGCTAATTCTGATCCGAGACGTATCGTGTAGGAGGAGCAACGCATGGCTCGACCAGTAACCTTATTTACCGGCCAATGGGCTGACCTACCGCTCGAAACGCTTGCGCCAAAGGCCAAGCAGTTTGGCTATGACGGGCTAGAGCTAGCCTGCTGGGGGGACCATTTTGAGGTAGACAAGGCGCTTGAAGACGATGGCTATGTGCGGCGCAAGCGCGAGCTGCTGGAGCAGCATGGCCTGCAGTGCTTCGCGATCAGCAACCATCTTGTGGGCCAGGCCGTGGCCGACAAATTCATCGACGAGCGGCACAAAGGGATCGTGCCCGGCTATGTGTGGGGCGACGGCGATCCCGAAGGCGTGCGCCAACGGGCGGCGGACGAGATCAAAAACACGGCGCGCGCGGCGGCGGCCTTTGGCGTGCAGCAAGTCAATGGCTTTACCGGCTCGCCCATCTGGCACTTGATCTACTCTTTCCCGCCGAACGATTGGGATACGGTTGAGGCCGGCTACCGCGAGTTTGCCGATCGCTGGAACCCGATCATGGACGTGTTCGACCAGGTGGGCGTGCGCTTCGGGCTGGAGGTGCATCCGACCGAGATCGCCTATGATATTCCCACTACCGAAAAAACGCTCGAGGCGATCGGCCGGCGGCCGTCGTTTGGCATCAACTTTGATCCAAGCCACCTGCACCACCAGTTTGTCGATCCGGTCCTGTTCTTGGAAACCTTTGCGGATCGGATCTACCATGTGCATGTTAAGGAAAGCGTCCGCAATCTGAATGGCCGTACCAGCATTCTGGGCTCACACCTTAACTTCGGCGATCCGCGCCGCGGCTGGGACTTTATATCGCCCGGACACGGCGGCATCGAGTGGGAGCCGATCTTTCGTACCTTGAACCGCATCGGTTACACCGGCCCGCTGTCGGTGGAGTGGGAAGACGTTGGCATGGATCGCGAGTACGGCGCGGCCGACGCCTGCGCATTCGTGAAGCGCAGTAATTTCCCGTCAAGCAATCGCGCCTTTGATGCCGCCTTCCAGCGCGAGTAGTGCGTTCTCGACCGTACTACTGAATCGAAAGGAGCCGGGCCAACACGGCCTGGCTCCTTTGGTTGCATCCGTTGCTGTGCGGGCGTGGTGCAGGATCGACTGCAGCCTTAAACAGCCGTGACCAGCTGTTGCACGTTGCGAAAGCTTGTTCGCACATCATCGAGCGGAGCGTCAGAGGTATCTTGCTCCACGATGAACCAGCGCGTTTGTTGTGCAGCTGCTATGATTGCGGGAAATGGCAGCGAGCCGGTGCCAACCGGCGCGAATGTGCCATCAGGCCCGTGCGACCGGTCCTTCAGATGAGCCAGCGTGATGCGCTCGCCATACTGCTGAAGCAGCTCAACCGGATCGTAGCCGCCGACGACCACCCAGTACAGGTCCAGCTCGAAATCGACGAGTGCCGGGTCGGTTTCGGCAACCAGCGTGTGCCACATCGTGGTGTTGTCGAGGGGCGCGAACTCGAACTGATGGTTGTGGTAGGCCAGGTGTATGCCGCTAGCCTGGAACTGCTGCCCGATCCGATTGAGCCGCGCCGCGAGGGAGCGTACTGCCTCCAGGCTGCTGCGCTCTCCTTCGCCAATCCAGGGAACCACGGCATATTCGCAGCCAAGTGTTTGCAGCTCATCGAGCACTGCGTCTGCTTCCTGCTCAAGGCGGTCGATCCGGATATGTGCCGCAATCGCGCGCATGCCAAGCTCGTCCAGCGTTGCACGAATTTCGCCTGCTGTGCTGTTGCCAAAACCGGCCAGCTCCACGCCGCGATAGCCAATCTCCGCGAGCTGACGGAGCGTTCCAAGCATATCGGTTTCGGTTAGTGACCGTAACGTGTACAGTTGGACTCCAACCTGTTCCAGTTTCATGCCGCGTGTGCCTCCAGCGCCGACCAGCCCGTGGGCAGGGCTGCCGGGCGCTCCATTGTGCTTTGCAACTCGATGTGGCGTCCTTCGCGCGAAGCGTCGTGGATGGCGTGCATGATGTCCAGCACGTGAAACGCTAGCTCGCCGTTGGCGCGATGCGGCTGCCCGTTCCGAATTGCGTCGGCCATGTCCGCCACGCCAATACCGCGGCTGTTCTCGACGTGAGTATGCTCGATTGGTTGTTCTTGCCAATCCAGCTCGCCCGGCCGATACACGATTACGGGGCCGCCAAAGGCGTTGGGATCGGGCAAGATCATGGTGCCTTCGGTGCCAAACACTTCAATGCCCTTGATTTTGCCCGGATGCACGTCAAAGCTGGTCACAATCGTGCCGACGGCGCCGCTCTGGAAGTCGAGCACGCCCGCAATATGGGTCGGTGTGTTGACGGTAATAATCGTGCCCTGCAGCGGCTGGCTGCCGATCACCCGCTGGGGATGGGAGATCTGGGCCGAGCCGGTAACACGCCGCACGGGTCCCAGCAACATCGTGAGGGTGGTAAGGTAGTAGGGCCCCATATCGAACATCGGGCCGGCGCCGGGCTGATAAAAGAAGTCGGGGCTGGGATGCCAGGACTCAGGGCCGCGACTCTGCATAAACGCCTGCGCCGCGACCGGCCGGCCAATCAGCCCCTGATCGATCAGCTTGCGGCAGGTTTGCAGTCCGCCGCCCATGAAGGTATCCGGAGCACAGCCTACCCGCAGCCCACGCGACTCCGCCAGTTCGAGCATCTGGCGCGCGCTTTCGCGCTCGATGGCCAGCGGCTTTTCGTTGTACACATGCTTGCCCGCTTGCAGCGCGGCTAGCCCAATCTCCCCATGCACTGCCGGGATGGTCAGGTTGAGCACCAGCTCAATCGCCGGATCGGCCATGAGCTCGTCAACGCTGTAGGCTTTGGGCACGCCAAACGCAGTGGCTTGCGCTTGGGCACGTTCCAAGACCAGATCGGCGCAGGCGAGCACACGCAGGCTGGGAAAGCGTGTGCAATTTTTGAGATAGATGCTGCTGATGTTGCCGCAGCCGACAATACCGATATTGACGGGATTTGTCATAACGTTTCCTTTAGCTCGGATCGGCGGTTACCGAAGATCATCAGTTACCGTTTGGCCCACAACATGCCCCGGCGAACGATCTCGCGCGTTTCCGGTACGTCGAAGTCGCTGGTGTGATGGCCGAGCGAGCAGTAAAAGACGCGGCCCTGGCCCCAGCGGCGTTTCCAGACCACCGGCATCACCGTACCGGCGATCCAGGGTGCATATTCTCCCTTGAAGGTGGTAGTCGCCAGCACTTCATTGGATGGATCGACATGCATGTAGTATTGTTCTGTTTCCACACGGAAATCATTGAGGCCGGCGGTAATGGGATCGTCATGATTGCTGATGTTAACGGTGTAGCCGATGATGTTGCCGGGATGGGCTACCCATTGGCCCCCTACCATCCACTGGTATTCGGTGTTGTTGCGAAATGAATCGGCCATGCAGCCATGCCAGCCGGCGATGCCAACACCACTGGCGACGGCATCAAGCAGGCCGCGCTCTTGCTCCTTGGTGATCTGGCTCATCGTCCACACGGGAACAATGAGGCTGAGGTCGTGGAGCTTGGCGGTGTCAAGATAGGCGTCGAGTGTGTCTGATACCTCGACGCTGAAGCCTTCGTCGCGCAGGATCGTCGCCCAAAGATTGGCCGACTGTTGCGGCTCGTGGCCTTCCCAGCCGCCCCAACAAATTAACGCTGATTGCATCATGTCCTCGCACACTGTTTGCGGTTGGCGCTACACAGATCGTCGGGCTTGTGAAACGAGCGCGATTGTAACAGCGCCCTTCGCGAGCGTCAACAACAGCCGCCTCTCCCGTTATTCGTTGCCGTGGACGGCTAACAGATCTGCCGGGCCTTGTGCTTCACGTACAGGGTCGAGCAACAAGGCACTATATGTCAGCGAAAACACTTGGTCCGGATGTTGGAAATTGATGAAAAGGGACAGCGCTCCATGCTGCCTAGTCCAGTTCATGGTCGCGGAGCCGTCGCCGTAGTGCGGTGGAGGATGCGTAGGGGGATAGTACGTCTTGGA
>JADDQF010000077.1 GCA_016781505.1 bacterium | reverse complement strand
GGGCCGCGCCAGCGTATGAACGCTCACGGCAGGTTTGGATCTTGCCGATGCGCTCCATGCTGTTCGTAAGCGCCGCATCATACCTGCGTCATTGTGGTAATTGCACACGTTACACGGCGACACGGTATAATGGCTCGTTGTGCAGCCGGCTGTTTCATTACATCAAGTTCAACGCACGCGCGCACGTCGCCAGCTATGGGGCGGTGCGCGCTTCTTGCTGCCTGTCTTGCTTACGCTGCTGCTTGGCCTGTTGGCGTATCAGGTGCCGTTTCGCGCCGTCGTCGACGTTGGCGAGCTAGGCGATCAGCTGTTCGTGCCTTCTTCGGAGGCGCAGCGCGCGGAGCAGATTGCGCTAGGCCACTGGTATGCGGATCAGCTAAGCCCCGAGGGCCGGGGTCGGTGGAGCCGTGAGCGGGGCACGCTGATGTTGCCGGGACTAGGCGCGGGCAGCGATGTACAGCTGACGTTGTACGCTGCTGGCTGGCCTGCCGACGTTGTCCGTGCCATTCCCCAGCAGCCCGATATTCGCCTCTTGGTTGACGATCAGGTGGTTGGGCAGTTCAGGCCAACGTCCGAGCTTGGAAGCTATTCAGCCCTGATCCCCGGCGCGCTCATTGAGGGCTCGCCGCTGGTTGTTACGCTGGAAGCTTCTGCGACCTTCACCGATACACTCACCCAGGCCGATGCCCGGCCTAAAGGCATTCGGCTTGACGCAGTCGAGCTTGTGGCGGGAGGCTGGGGCACCCATCCTGATTGGCGCGTCCTCGGCGGGCTTGGGCTGGCTACCATGCTGACCATGAGTTTGGCGGCCGGGCGGTCTCGCCGGAGTTGGCTGGTTTCCCTGGCTGGGTTTGGCCTTGCATGTGTGGCGGCAACTGCGCTGCTTGCGTTCCGGCTATGGCTTGTGGCAGTGCTGCCCACGCTGCTGGTTGGCCTGGCGGTGCTGTGCGTACTCAGTCATTGGCGCTGGTTTGCGCGGGCAGCACATGCGGTACAGTGGCGATTGCGCGAAAGCCATGCGCTCGATATTGCCCTCGCCTCAAGTGTTGCGCTGATCTGCCTGTATCTCCTGGCGCGGCTGCTCCGTCGCGCCGATCTCGCATTTACGGTCGTTGCAGGAGATCGTACGGCGCAGCTCTTTAACCTGGTGCTGCAGCTGTCGGTGGTGGGTTCTGCGGCGCTTGCAGTGGTGGTCAGCTTCACGCTGCTGCCGCGCTGGCTGCTCGACCTGCGGCAATTATTGCTTACCACACGCTTAACTTCCGTGCTGCTTGGCCTGGCGGCTGGTGTTTGGCTCGGCTACCTGGCCTGGCTGATTGCCACGCTGCCGTTTGTGGGCCATGCCGATTACGCGGACAACGCGGTGGTTGCGCGCAATCTGCTGCGTGGGCGCGGCTTTGTGGTCGACTATGTGTCGCAGTTCTACACGCTCGTGCCAGGCGGCAGCGTTACCCGACCTCAGGAAACATGGCCTTTGCTGCAACCCGTGCTGATGCTGCCAGCGATGGCGCTGCTCGGGCCAACACCGCTGGCCGCGCGGCTGCCCAATCTACTTTTTTTAGTCGCACTGACGCTGCTGATCTACCATGTTGGGGCGCGTATTTGGGACCGACGTGTGGGCTTGCTCGGCGCAGTGCTGACGCTGACGAATCTGTTGTTTTTTCGCCTCGCGATTTACGCCACAAGCGACCTGGCGTTAGTGGTCTGGAGCATGGCCGCATTTTGGCTCGTGTATGGCGCAGTCGAACATCCCGAACCACAGGCTGCTTACCGGGGGCGTAGGGCAGGTGGTATTGCTGGTTGGATGGTCAACCATTGGCTGTGGGCGGGTGTCTTTACCGGCTTGATGATTTTGCAAAAGCCGAGTGCCGCGGTCTTTGCCCTGGGTATGGGCCTGTGGGCAGTGATGCGGACCTTTACGCGCAGCGCGAATGGGCTAAACAGGCCAGCGGTGATACGCTGGACACGGCAGTGGCTGCCGCGCTTGCTCTTATGGACCGGCGTTACCCTTGTGGTTGTCGCGCCGTACCTCGCGCGCAACGTCCTGGTCTTTGGCCGACCCTTCTTTTCCACCGAAGCCTACGACGCGTGGATCCTGTATTTTCGCGGGACACGTGGCCAAGCTTGGGAAGACATTTACAAGATTTATACGCCGTCGCTGGGTGGTCCTGGGCTGCCGGATCGATCCTGGGTGCTCCGCTGGGGCTACGATCTTACCCTGGGCAAGCTCGCGCGGCAAGCAATCGACGCGTGGCAGTTTTTCGCCCCGCCCAAGGCCACCCTGTTGAGCCCAGGCAGTCGCAGCGAGCTCCCGTACAGCATTGCCGGCACGTGGCTGATGCTTTTGGGCCTGGTCACGCTGCATCGACGGCCGCGCGTGTTGATCGGGCTGATTGCAGCTGCATTGCTGCCGTACACGCTGTTTTTGGTCGTGTACTGGCATACGCACGACGAGCCGCGCTACTTTGTGGCGTTCGTGCCGTGGCTCGCCCTGCTGGCCGCCTGGGGTGCCTGCTGGCTCTTTGACAGGATTGCAGCGATTGGGCGCGGGCGCTGGGCTGGATGAGGCGGTTTGGTGGTGAGCCTGGCGCTGATCATGACGATTCAGCCCCACTGGCAGCGTATCGACGCGTTTTTAGATCCGCAGAGCAGCGACTACTGGGGCAAGAATTGGGATGCCGACCTTGAGGCCTACGCGTGGCTTAGCGCGCACACGCCGCCGGACGCCGTGGTGATGACGCGGGTGCCCTGGCAGCTCAACTTTCACGCCGACCGCCCGGCAGTGATGATTCCAAACGCGGGCGAGCAAGAGATTTTGGCGATTGCGGGCTATTATGGCGCGGACTATCTGCTGATCAACGGCTCAACGACCTCGCTGCCCGAAAGCGAGGGAGCGTTACAGCCGCTTTCCAAAGGCCAGCCTCCTGCAGGTTGGGTCATGGAATATCGCGTGCCGGATCGGTATCAAGGCGCGGATGTGTACATCTACCGCTTTCCCGACAACGATGCCGGCGCAGGGGAGCTAAACATGGGTAGCTCGGGGGCGGGTGGTAAGGCCGGTGGTAACTAGCGCATGAAGATCGCAATGCTGACATCGTCCTACCCGAAATGGCCCGGCGAGATGACCGCGCCGTTTATCGAGGAGATTGCGGCCAGCGTGGCCGAGCGCGGCCATGAGGTCCATGTGCTGATGCCCCACCGCAGCGATTTGCGCCGTGCACCGGTCGAGCGGGGTGTGCGGCTCCACTCCTACCGCTACGCTCCCGCACCTTCGTTTGAGGTATGGGGCTATGCCGCCGCGCTGCAGGGTGATGTGGGGCTGCGCGGCGCGACCTTGGTTGCCGCGCCGCTGGCACTTGGCGCAGGCTTCCAAGTGCTGTTGAAGCTGACCGCGCAGGAGCGCTACGACCTGATCCATGGCCATTGGCTGCTGCCCAACGGCGCGGTAGCCGCGCTGGTGGCACAGCGCCGCAAGCTGCCCCTGGTGCTTTCGCTGCATGGCTCGGATGTGTTTCTGGCCGAGCGCACCGTGCCGACCGCCTGGGTGGGTGCGTGGGCGGCACAACGGGCTGATGGCATTACCGCTTGTTCGGGCGATCTGGCCGCACGGCTGGCAAAGTTGGGTGGACCAGCCGACCGTATGCGCGTGGTGCCCTACGGGATCGACCCCGACGTTTTTCGGCCGGATCCGGCTGCAGGTGCAGCGGTGCGGACACAGCTGGGAATCGCGCCCGACCGTCCGGTGCTGATGTGGGTCAGCCGCATGGTGTACAAAAAAGGGTTGCCTGTGCTGCTCCACGCCTTGCCGCAGGTGCTGCAAAATCATCCCCAGCTGATGTTGGTGCTGGGAGGCTATGGCGATCTGCGCGACGAGCTGGAGCAGCAGGCGCTGGAGCTTGGCATCGCCGACAGCGTACGCTTTCCAGGCCCTGTGGCGCGCGATGCGATCAATGCCTACTGGAACGCGGGCGACGTTGTGGTGGTGCCGGCCATACATGATCAGGGCGGCAACGTCGATGGATTGCCCAACATCGTGCTTGAATCGATGAGCGCCGGTCGTCCAATCGTGGCAAGCCATATTGCGGGTATTCCGCAGGTAATCACCAACGGCGAACATGGTTTGCTGGTGCCGGAGGGCGATGCACACGCACTGGCGGCCGCATTGGTCCGGCTACTCGACGATCCTGCGTTTGCGGCTCGGCTTGGTGCTGCAGCCCGGCAGCGGGTCGAGCGGGAGCTGCGCTGGCGGCATATCGCAGCCCGTTTTGAGCAAGTTTATGCCGCGGCGTGTGAACATTTCACGGTACGATAAAGTTGAGAAACGGCATGAGTGAAACGAAGCAAACAAGCGCTAGCGGCGCTGCCGTCGCAGAGGACGTGGCGCTTTCGGATGTCGGAGTCCGGCTGCAGGCACGCATCGAGGAGCGCACGGCCAGCATCGGGGTGGTTGGGCTGGGCTACGTCGGCGTACCGCTGGCGGTCCGCGCCGCTTCAACCGGTTTTCGGGTCGTAGGCTTCGACGTGCTGGCCGAACGGGTGGTGCGCATCAGCCGGGGTGAAAGTTACACCGTCGATGTGCCCAGCGAAAAGCTGGGCCCGCTGGTTGCGTCTGGACAGCTGGCTGCGACAACGGATTTTGGCCGGCTGGGCGAGTGCGATGTGATCATTATCTGCGTGCCCACGCCGCTGGACGAGCATGGCCAGCCCGATATCTCGTATATTGAACAGTCCGGAACGGCGATTGCCGATACATTGCGGCCGGGTCAGCTGATCGTGTTGGAAAGCACGACCTGGCCGGGTACCACGGATGAAGTGTTGTTGCCAAAATGTGCAGCGCAAGGCCTCTCCGTGGGCCAAGACTTCTTTCTGGCCTTTTCGCCGGAGCGCATCGATCCGGGCCAGACCAACAGCAAAGGCTGGACGGTTGAAAATACACCCAAGGTAGTGGGCGGTGTGACTACGCACTGTACCATTCTGGCCAGCGCGCTCTACGGTGCAATTGTGCAGCAGATCGTCACGGTATCTTCGGCGCGCACGGCCGAAATGACCAAGCTGGTCGAAAACATCTTCCGGAATGTCAATATTGCGCTGGTGAACGAGCTGGCGCTGCTGTGCGACCGCATGGAGCTTAATATCTGGGAAGTGTTGGATGCCGCGGCGACCAAGCCCTTCGCGTTTATGAAGCATACGCCCGGGCCGGGTCTGGGCGGCCATTGTATTCCGCTCGATCCCTTTTATCTCAGCTGGAAAGCGCGCGAATACGACTTTCATACCCGCTTCATTGAGCTGGCTGGCCATGTTAACAATGCCATGCCCTACCATGTGGTGACGCTGGTCACGCGGGGCCTTAACAAGCTGCGGAGGAGCGTGAACGGCTCGATCGTGGTGGCGCTGGGTGTGGCGTACAAGCCCGACATCGACGATTATCGCGAGTCGCCGATATTTAAGATTATGGAGCTGCTGACGGCCGAGGGTGCCCAGGTGGTGCCGGTCGATCCGCATGTCGCTACGTTTTATGACCACCATGGCTGCGCGTTTCAGACCACGCCGTTGACCGACGAACTCTTGGCTTCGGCCGATTGCGTGCTGATCGTCACCAATCACAGCGTTTTCGATTACGAGCGCATTGTGCAGCTGGCGCCGGTCGTGGTAGATACCCGCAACGCTACCCGCGACGTACGCGAAGGACGCGACAAGATCGTTCTGCTATGAGTGTGGCGCACAAGAATCAGCAGGCACGCGCTGCCGCGAGGGAAAAGCAGACCGCAGATGTTGCCCGGCGCAGCCGATGGGCATTGGCTTTGCGCTACTGGCTGCCGTTGGCTACGTTGTTTTTCCTTGCGCTGGCCCTGCGCTTGTACCGGCTCGACGCGCAGCCGCTTTGGCTGGATGAGGGCGAGACATGGCGCACGGTGACCACGAACCATGTCGGCACACTCCTGGTCGGCTTGTTTCGGCCGACGGAGGCGTATCCCCTGTTCCATCTGGTGCTGAAGGTGTGTACGCGGCTCTTTGGCGACGGAGAGTGGGCACTCCGCTTGCCTTCGGCAATTGCCGGGGCGCTCGCCGTTCCGGCGCTCTTTGCCCTCGGCTATGCCCTGCGCGGCTGGGTGCTGGGATGGGGCGCGGCGCTGTTGCTGCTTCCATCGCCGTTTGCCCTGTGGCAAGCCCAGGACGCCAAGGCCTATAGCCTGACGCTGCTGGTGGCGATTCTGCTGGCGCTTACTTTTGTGCACGCGGGCAAAACGCAGCGCCGCAGCGCCTGGCTCCGCTTTGCCGCGGTTGCCGCGGCCGCGCCCTTTACCCATCGTCTGCTCCTGTTTACGCTGGTCAGCAGTGCTTTAGCCTGGGCATTGACCACGGAGCACCCACGGCGGCGCTGGGTGCTGGTGGGAGCTGGGCTGATGGGGCTAGGTATCGTCGCGGCGCTGGCCTTTTCGCTGCGCTACCGGGGTGCCAGTGGTCAATTTGCCGTGTTGGACCCGCTCACGGCCGGATGGCTGACCTTTAGCCAGTTCGCGGTGGGGCAAGGGCCGGGAACGGTACGAAAGCTGTGGCTGCTGCCGTTTGGGGTGCTTACGTTGCTCGGCGGCCTGCGGCTAGCTTGGGATATTTCGCGAGGGCGATACAGGGCGAGTGCCATGCTGGTGCTGGTGGCGGCTGCGTTTCCAGCACTGCTCTTCGCCATGCTGCTGCTGGTTCAGCCGGCGTATGAGGCGCGCTACTTCACGATTGTGTTTCCGTTCTGGCTGCTGATCCTAGCCTGGAGCCTACCCGAAATTCCCGCGCGGCTGCCATCCCCCACAAGCCGCCGTCTGCCGGTGTTTGGTATGCTCGCCTGCGGTGTATTCGGCTTGATCGCGGCGCTGCTGGTCTCAAGCTGGGCGCTGTACCTGCCCACCAAAGGCCTCTTTAGCGGTGCCCGCGTCAAAGAAGATTATCGGGGCGCAGTCCGTGAGCTGGCTGGACGAGTCCATCCGGACGACCTGGTGATTGTGCATCCCGATACGATCCTGCCCCTGTACGACTATTATGCTCCGCGCGTTGCCAGCCAGCCTTTGCCGCAGCCGCTCACGTATGGCTGGCTGGGGCGGGCGAATACTGATCGTGAGCGGGAGCTGCGCGAGCTGGACAGTGCGATTCGGGCCGATCTCGCGCGCTATAAACGTGCCTGGCTGCTGATCGCGCCTGACCATGCGGCGGTGGTCGATAAGCCCAAGCCGGGAGACGAGCTCGGTCTGGTTGGCCTTGCGTTCCAGTACGGCGACCACGAGCGCCGCCTCCAGTGCAATAACCCGGCCTTTTCGCGCTATGTCGGTGTGTGGCTCGGCTGCAACAACATGCCAAGCGTCAACGGCGCTGTGCCGCAACCCGAAGTGGTCCAGCCCGCGGTCTTCGGCGACGCGCTCCGGCTCCGCGGCTACACGATCACGCCCTTTCCTGGCGGTATCCGGCCGGGCGGCACGCTGCCGCTCACACTCTTCTGGGAGCCGCTCCGCTCGTTGGCCGGCACGAATTACATCGTCTTCGTCCACCTCACGCCGGTAGGCGATCCGCGGCCACTCGTTCAGCTGGACGGCCCTCCGCTGGAGGGAGGCTTGCCCACAACGTTCTGGACCGACCCGGGCGCCCAGCTGCATGACGATCGTACGCTCCAGCTGCCAAACGACCTGCCTGCCGGGCGTTACCAGCTGCTGCTTGGCGTGTATCGGGCGGAGGATGGCGAGCGCCTCCAGGTGAGCGGAACAACCCAGCCGGTGTTCAACAACGCCGTGCTGCTGGGCGAGGTTGAGCTTCAGCCGGGTGCGGAAACACCATGAGCCGGACCCTCATGCGCTGGCCTGCCGCAGTGGAGCGCTGGCCGTTAGCCTATCATGTTGTTCTGATCCTGGGCGTAGCCTGTGCATTACGGCTCGGCGCTTGGTGGGTGCTGCCTTACCATGGCTTTGTCAGCGACGAGGCCGAGTATCTGGCTGCTTCAGCCTGGCTGGCCCAGGGCCGCAACTTCAGCTTTTTCCACCAGTGGATCTGGACGCGGCCCCCGCTGTATATCATGTTTTTGGCGGCGCATATCCGGTTTTTCGGCCCTGAAACAGTGTGGCCGATTCGGCTGTCGCAGGCGCTGCTCAGCACCCTTTCGGTCGGGCTTGTGCTGCAGCTTACGGTAATGTTGGCTCCAGCTCACCATAAGCGACCGGCGATACTGCTGGCGGGCTGGATGATGGCGTTGTGCTATAGTCTGGTGATCTTCGCCTTTCTGCTGCTCTCGGAAACCTTGTTCATTACCCTGCTCCTGGCGGCGGTGTTGGCGCTCACCATCTGGGCTCAGCGTAGTCACTGGCGCTGGCTGATCCTGGGGGGCGTGCTGCTGGGCCTGGGCGCGCTTACCCGCGCCATGCTGGCGGGCGTTCTGCCGCTCTTTGCCCTGTGGGTCTTGTGGCAAGGCTATCGGCAGCCGGCAGCGGGTCAGGGGCGGCAGGGCGCTCGTGCTTGGCTGACCGGACTGCAGGCTACGGCGCTGCTGACGGCTGTGGTGTCCAGCATTATCTTGCCGTGGAGCTTCTACAATACGCGCTTTTTCGGCGCCAGCAGCCTGATCCTGATCGACACAACCGGTGGCTACAACGCGATGCTGGGCGCGCAGGCAGCGTACCTGGAGGCTCATCCTGAGGCTTCGGCGTGCGGACCCGAGGCGACCCGCTGCGATAAGATGATCTATAACGAGCTTAAGAATATTCCCGATCATGCCGAGCGGCAGGCAGCAGCCTATGCGGCGGCGGGCAGGTGGATCGCTGAAAATCCTCTGGGCTTTGTCCGTAAGTCTGGCCGCGAGCTGCTGGATATGTTGTGGGTCAGCTACAGCGGCGATGAACGTCTATCCGACGGCTACTCGCTCGGCCAGGTGCCGGCGGCACATCTGGTGGGGCTGCTGTGGGATGATACGCTGTACGTTATCGCCGCGCCGCTCGCGCTGCTGGGTCTATGGCGGACGCAAGGCCGAGCCGGCAAGGGCCTGGTGATTGCGTGGTTGCTGTACAACCTGGTGACGGGTCCACTCTTCTTCGCGATCAATCGGTTCCGCCTGCCGCTGCTCCCGTTTCTGTTTGTCTATGCCGCCTGTGCGCTGGCGCAGCTGGGGCTGCGCTGGCCCAGCATAATTCGTCGTAGGCTAGCCTACGGCTCGGCCGCCCTGTTGGCGTTGACGCTGCTGCCCCCCTACGCGTATCTGCCCAATCAGTGGGAGCCTAACCAGCGGCGGGCGGTGCTGCTCGAAACCGTGATCGGCTTGCGGGGCTTGGTCGACGCGGAGCGCTGTGCCCAAATTGAGCAGCTGATCGAACGCGGTGATTTAGCTGCGGCCCAGCAGCGGCACGACGCCGAAGATCGCCGCAAGCCACGAACCTGTCTGGCGCTATTGCAGTCGCAAATGTTCGCCCTGAACGGGCAGCCCGACCGCGCGTTGAATCTGCTGCAAAAGATGGATCCGATCCCGGAGCGGTATCTGCTTGAAGGCGATATTTATCGCCAAATCGGCGATCTGCCGCGCGCCCAAGGTGCGTTTGTCTCCACCCGGCTCGAGCCGCAAAATCCAACCGAGTGGGCCTGGGAGCATCTGCAGCCACCTCCAGCCGCCAAGATCGACCTGGGCAATGGGCTTGACTGGGGCTATGTCGACGGCTTTTTCCAGCGGGAGTATCCGCCCGAAGCAATCGACAAGTTCGCGGCCGGTTTTCGGTGGACCGGTCCAGTCGCTTGGCTGCGATTTAAAGGGGCCGGAACAGGTGCTGCCCAAGTACTACAGCTGCGCGTCAACGGCGTACGACCGGCGGGACAGCCGCAGGCCCAGCTTGAGGTAGGCACGCCAGCCGGGCTGATCGAGTCGTTTGCCGTCGCCCCGGAGTGGCAAACACTCCGTGTGCCGGTGCCCCCCAATCCGGCAGGCGAGGATGTTGTGGTTATTCTGCGCTCCACCACGTTTGTGCCAGGTCCGGAAGAGCTCCAAGCAAGGCAACTGGCCCGCCAAAAGCTGCGGCTGCTGGGAGTGCAAGTGGATTGGGCCGAGCTTGTCTCCCCCAAGTGATGGTGGCCGTGTGAGTGATGAACAAACGCTAACGGCTATCACGCGAGCTGGACGGCGAGACAGCTCAAAGGCCATTGTATTAGGGCTTGGCGCGCTGCTGATGCTAGGCTTGGGACTGCGTCTGCTGGTTTGGCGCTGGCACGAACAATACCCGCTGGGCGGCGACGAACGAGAATACTTTGAGCAGGCGCTGACCTGGCTCCAGGGCAAAGGCTACCGCGAGCTGCCGCTGATGCGCCCACCCCTGTACACCGTCTTTTTGGCGGTCGTTTTCCAGCTTTTTGACTCGCAGGTTCAGCGTGTGCGGCTGGTGCAGTCGCTCGTCAGCACGGGCATGATCGGGCTGATGTGGCTGTGGGCGCGTGCGGCATTGGGCGTAACCCAGTCGCGGGCGGCACTTGTGGCGACCGGCTTGACAGCAATCTCTTTCACCTTTGCGGCAAACGCGACCGAGCTGTTGACGGAAACGCTGTTTATTGCTGGGCTCACGCTCGCTTTTTGGCTCATCGCGCGTGCGGCCGGAGGCCCTGATGCTGTGGTCCCCGAAAGCGGCACGTGGCGCTGGGCTGCACTGGCCGGCCTGGTGGTTGGGCTGCTCAGCTTGGTGCGCTCAGTTGCGCTGCCGCTGGTGCCCTTGGCCAGCCTGTGGCTCTTGTTGCAGCACCAGGGTCTGCGGTGGCGGCTGTTGCGGAACCGGCGAAGCTTGGTGCTGCCCATCGGTGTTGCGCTGTGTGCCGGCCTCGTCATTCTGCCCTGGACGCTGCGCAACTACCTGGTGTACGCCACGCCGATTGTGATCGACACCACGGGCGCTGAAAACTTGTGGCTCGACAATGCGCTGACCGACCGTGAAACCGTGAAACGGGAGCTGTATGCCCTGGGCGAGGACCGCGGCGCGCGGCAGCGGCTGGCGCTGCAGCAAGGGCTGGCGGCGATCAGCGCCGAGCCCGGGCGTTTTTGGGCCAAGGTCTGGCGTGAAGCCAAAACCTTTGTGTCGCTCGAATACTTCGACGATTTGCGGCGGCGCCCTGCTATCTGGGTATCGCCGCCCGAAGTCTGGCTGCGGCTTCTGCTGGGCGATGGAGTGTGGCTGCTGGTGCTCCTCGGCGGCATTGCGGGCCTGTGGCTTGGTCCCCATGCTCGGCTCAAGTGGCTGCTCGTGCCATGGGTGTTGTATGTCCTGCTGACCGGACTGCTGTTTCATGTCGAGCTGCGCTACCGCCTGCCGATCTATCCGGCGCTGCTGCCCTATGCGGGTTGGTCGCTGGTGCGTCTTGGCGGCTGGCTGCGGGCCCGGCCGCGGCGCGCGTTGCGTAGCTCGATCCACGGATGGGGCGCACTGGCGACAGTTGCCGCAGTGTTGACCCTGCTGCTGCTCCATCGTCCGTATATGGCGGAAGCTGCGCTGTTGCTGCGGAAACATCTCCACCTTGCCCAGGCCCGGCGGTTAGCGCCACCAAGGGAGCGGGCTGCCTGGAATGTCGCCGGCGCGAGGGCGCACGCCCAGGCAGCTCTGGAGCTTGATCCGCCTTCGGCGCTGGCACGGGTCGAGCTTGGCCGGCTAGCCGAGCCGGGACAGGCAACCGAGTGGTGGCAGTCGGCAATTGAGGCGCTGCCGGCCCATCCGTATGCTCATCTGCTGCTGGGCAATGCGCTGCGCCGGGCAGGTGATGACAGCACGGCTCGACGCGAGCTTGAGTTTGAAACTGCCTCGTTGGAGGATTTGCAGCAGTGGGCGCTGCTGATGTTTGAACGCGAGCCGCAGTCCTCAATCGACGTCGGCAATGGTCTCGATCTCGGCCTCGTCACCGACTTTTATCCGGCCGCCGAGCATGCCCGGTGGACCAAGGGAACAGCAACCGTGCATCAGGTAGCGCCAGGAACGGAGCTTAGCTTACGGCTGCGTAGTCCTCGTCCCCCCGCTGCACCGCCTGCGCTGGTGTGTGTGGTGCTTGAAAGCGCGTTGATTGGTACACTGGAAGTAGGCGCCGACTGGCAAACCTACACGCTGGCGGTGCCCGAGCCGCTGCGCAGCACCGCGACGGCCTGGACGGTGCGCCTTGAAACGCCGACATTTCGTCCGCGGGCCTATGACCGAGGAAGCGGGGATAATCGGGCGCTGGGTGTGCAAGCGGATTGGGTTACAACACAACAAGCACCATAACGCATGAAACACCGATTTTTGTGGCCCGCAGCGCGACGCCATGGCTGGCTGCTTGGGCTAATCCTGCTGCTGGGGACCGCTCTACGACTGTGGCTTTGGTGGCGAACGCCGGTCCATCAGCCCGCCAACGACGAGGTGGAGTACCTCGCCGTCGCCCGCGATCTGCTGGCCGGCCGCGGCTGGCGCTTCTACGATACATATCACTGGCTGCGGGCGCCGCTCTACCCGCTCTGGCTAGCGGCTTCGCTGTGGCTGACCGGCGGCGAGCTGGGGCTCAGCGCGCTCCCGAACATTGCCTTAAGCAGCTTCACCGTGTATCTGTACTACCTGCTGGGCCGTGAGGTGGTGGGTGCCGGCCGTACGGAGCAGACCGAGGTGGCGCAAGCGGAGCGGGCGGGCCTGCTGGTTGGCGGCTGCGCGGCGATCCTGCTGACGCTGGCAACCTTTGCCAGCCTGTGGATGGCCGAAACGCTCTTCACGGCGCTGTTTGTCTGTGCGCTGTTGCTGCTGCTGCGTGCCGCACGTCCACGTCCGCTGCGCTCACGTGCGCTGCTGGTGGTCAGCGGCGGTGTGGCATTGGGGCTCGCGATCTTGACGCGGTCGCTGCCGCTGACAACGGTGCCAGTGGTTGGGCTATGGCTGGCCTCCGTGCTGCGTCAGTCCATGGAGGGACAGGTTGTGCAACGCACGCGCTTAGCACTGCTCCTGGCTGTGAGCTTTGTTCTGGCTACGCTGCTGACGATTGCTCCGTGGACATGGCGCAATTACCAGGCGTACGGCGCATTCATTGCGGTCGAAACGGGTCTTTCCTACAACCTGTGGTGGTTCAACGAGCCGCACGAAGACGAGGATACGATCTTCAACACGCTGGCGTCGATCCCCAATCCGGCAGAGCGGGCCGATTATGCGACGGCGAAAGGTTTGGCCCGGCTGCGCGAAGACCCTGCAATTCTGCTGCGCAAGCTGTGGCCGAACTTCAACGCCTTGTGGATGATCAAGCCGATTGAAGACCGCTTTTTGCTGCCGACGTACTATCAGGATGTGCCATTTGGCATGTTTACCACTGCGCTGATCCTGGACGACGCGTTGTATGTGGTGATTGCGCTGCTGGGCGTATGCGGCCTGGTGCTCGCGCCAATGGACCGCAGCAAGATACTGCTCGGCGGCTGGCTGGTGTACGTCCTGCTGGTGGTGCTGCTGACGCATGGCGAGGGCCGCTACCGCCATTTCCTTTTTCCGGTGTTGCTGCCCTACGCCGCGTGGCTGGTAAGCACACTGCGCGTCCGTGCTGGGCGGCAGCGGCTGGGTTCAAGGCGTTTGTATGCCATAGCGGCGGCAGTACTAGCCCTGATGTGGACGCCGCTGGTGCTGCGCTACCCGACGCGGTGGGCCGGCGAAAATCTGCGCCGCGGCTGGGCGATGTTTCGCGCCGAATGGGCTGAGCAGGCGGGGAATACAGATTCCGCGCTCGCCTTCTACTCACAAGCGCGGGAGGCGGATCCGCGCTCCGCGGATGTGTGGCTGGCGATTGGTCGGCTTGAGCTACGTCGTGGCAATGTCGCTCAGGCGTTGTCAGCCTTCGATAGCGCCTTTCTGATCAGGCCGTCCTACATTCCGGTCAACGTCAGCCGCGGTGATGCGCTCCGCCGACTAGGCAATGCGGACGAAGCCCGGCGGGCTTTCAAGGGCTATTACACTGATGAGCTTGAGATGTTGGAGTGGGCCTGGCAATACCTGGAAACACCGCACCCCACGACTGTGCATGTAGGCGATGGCCTTGACTTTGGCTATGTGCATGGCATGCACGCGGCGGAGCAACAGCTTGGACGGCGGGCCCGATGGACGCGCGGTCGCGCCGAAGTTAAGCTGCAGGGCAGCGCCGCCGGCGGCCGAGTGCTGCTGACTCTGGCAGCGCCACGTCCGGACGGGCAGCCGGTGGCAGCGAAACTTTGCGTCGTCAATACCTGTCGTCAGGTTAACGTCGGAGCGTCCTGGCGAACCTTTGAGATGATCGTGCCGGGGGCAGATGCATACCGCCTGGTGATTAGCGCTCCAACCTTTCAGCCCCAAGCACACGACCCCCGTTCGGCCGACAGTCGGGAGCTGGGTGTGTTGGTGGAGGAGGTCACGCTCAGCTCGTTCGCCACTGCTCAGCAGGACGAGCCCTGGCTGGTCCAGTTGCTTGAGCGCCGCATGGCAGGGCAGTAGCACCCTTAACGTACCGGCCTAAACACCCAAAAACAGGCTACAATGTGCTAGGGAGAGCTGGAGTTAAGCGTCGTGTACCACACGGACACGCTATCTGGAGTTGCTATGCGTATTTTGATCGCCGAGGATAATGCCGCTATTCGCATGATGGTTCAGCAAGTGCTGGAAGAAGAAGGGCATGAGATTGTCCTCGCGGAGAACGGGCTGGAGGCGCTCCAGCGAACGATGCTGCATCAGCCGGACGCAGTCGTGCTCGACGGCAGCATGCCGGTGATGGATGGCTGGGAAGTGTGCCGACGCATCAAGGCGGAGCGCGACATTCCGGTGTTGATGCTAACGGTTCATTCCGAGCAAGCTGATCGCGACCGGGCACTGCGCTGCGGGGCTAATGAATTTCTGGCCAAGCCATTCGATATTTTCGACCTGATCAACAAAGTTAATGCGCTCCAACACCTGTTGCGCGCGTAGCAAGGCCTACCTGCTCGTCTGCATTTGTTTGTCTTAACATAACACCCCCCTCCTCTCCCCAAACCATTGCCCGCGGAGATCGAGCTGCGCGGGAATAGGTGCAAAGGAGTGGGCGTTCAACCGCAACGTTCGACACCTGCTTGTTGTGGGGTTTGCGCTACGTCAGCGGGCGGTCCAGCCGCTATGCTCTTGCTGGGCTTGCTCAACCGGCGGCGCTACATTCACCGGCTTTGCCCGAATAATGATCCGTTGGTTGAACTTATTGGGCCCGGTAAGCGGCCAGCACGCCACCATCGTCACAACTTCCTCGTCGGTCGGCTCGATATAGCGCGCATTCTCCAGCCGCTTTTCGATGGGCTGGCCCACCTCGTCAACCAAAATATGGTCTGATACGTGATAGGCGAACACCTGATCATTGCTGTAAAGCTCGATCAGATCGCCCGGCTTGAGATAAAAGATGTCGTTGAACGGGTAAGCTTTACCGCCGCTATGCCCCGCCAAAACAATGTTGCCGCCTTGGCCGGGATTGCTGGTGCCCCGGTGGTGCCCGACCCGATACTTATCAACGTCCCAGATCGCTACTTCCTGGCCATCCACCTGCTGGACCGTCCACCCAACTTCCAGCACCTTTTTGTCAAGCCCGATCTGCGGCACAATGATGCGGGAGATGGTGGACGGGCCGCCGACATTCGCCGCGGTTGGCACGGCATTAGTTAGTTCACTCGTGCCACCATTATTGAGCACAGGAATATTGAAGCGGCTGGGCGCTCGCGGCACGCTCGGCTGCACCGTCGCGCTGGTCGCTGCGGCTGGCTCCGGCGTTGGCACCGTAATCACCGGCGCTACCACATCGGTATCGCCGCTGGCAGCGTACACATTGTACTGCTCGTCGGCCAACAAGCCGCCCACGAACAACATCAACACCATGCCGAACAAAATCAAAATGTTGCCAACGGTCCACATGATTTTGCGCTTGGTGGTCATCCCCGTACGTGCTTCTTCACGCCAGCGCTCATATTGTTGTAAACGTTGGAGCATTTGTGACCGCATGATCTACACCTGCAAGACGTTAAGCACGGCGTCAACGTCGTCGCGCGTATTGTAAAGATGTGGCGAAAGCCGCACGCCGCCTTCCCGCACAGCTCCGACAATCCGGGCTGCCCGCAGCGCATCGAACAGCTCCTGCGCCGAGCGTTGGGGATGGCAAAAGGTCAGAATACCCGAGCGATGCTCGTGCTCAAGCGGCGTCATGATGCGGTAGCCCATGGTCATCAGCTGATGCGCCAGCTGATCGGTTAGCTGTTGGAGATGCTGGGCAATGCGCGCTTGGCCCACCGCCAGCAGCAAGCCCAGGCTTTGCTCAAGCCCGGCAATCCCCACCAACGACCGCGTGCCTTCCTCGTAGCGCGCCGCCGTGTCGCTCAGCGGCGTGTCGTAGTCGAAGGCGGTATAGTCCCGCCAATCAACGCCAAGCCAGCCTACATTGGCCGGCTGGAGCAGATCACGCACCCGCTGATTAACATAAAGCACGCCCACGCCCTGCGGCGCCAGCATCCATTTATGCGCGCCAAAGGCGCAAAAGTCGACCGGGGTCGCCTGGAGATCGAGTGGCAAGGCACCGGCGCCCTGGATCGCATCCAGACAGAGCAGCACCTTGCGGCTTGCACACAGCTTGCTCACGGCGTCGAGGTCGATCCGATAGCCGTTGCTATACTGGACCCACGAGATCGCCAAAAAGCGCGCGCCATGGAGCGCCGCTTCCAAGTCTTGCAGCACAATCCGGCCATTGCGTGGCCGGACATAGCGCACCGTCACGCCCTGCTGCTGCAGCGCCAGCCAGGGATACACGTTGGCCGGAAACTCGCCCTTAACGGTCACGACGATGTCGCCCGGCTTCCACGGTAGGCTCGCGGCGACAATGCTTAGGCCTTGACTTGTGTTTTTGGTAAAGGCTATTTCGGCGGTTGAAACGTTCAACAGCTTGCTCACAAGGGCGCGGGTGCGCGCGATCGAGCCGAACCACTTAGCCTCGGCCAGCACGCCTTTGTCGCGGAAATCTTGCGCCAGCTCGCTGATGGTGTCGGCGGTGCGGCGGGGCAGCGGACCCAGGGCAGCATGGTTCAGATATGTGTAGCGCTCGGCAACCGGAAATTCGGCTTGCCGTACCATATCTAGCGAGGAAATACTTTCAACAACCGCATCACCACTGCTCATACGGAGATCATACCAGTGATGGGGGTCGTTGACAAGATGGGACCGACGCCGAACTTGCGGCCTAGCCGTGGCGGGACCGCTACCAGGCCTCAAGCGAGGCTAGGGCTGGCGGCGCTGCCAATCCAATGCCGTGAGCGTCATCTCGGACGAGAGCGCAAGCATCGCTGCTCCGTCCTGGCGAAACAGGGGCCGCACCGCCGCATAGGCCGGCGCTGATAAGAAGCCGAAGTCGCTGGTTGGACCAATGCGCTGCCAGACCGCGCCGACCTCCCGAAAGCCGAGCCGGTGATACACGCGCCGGGCCCGCGAGTTATACGCGGCTACCTCCAGGCGCAGGGTTTGAAAGCCCATTGCGCCGAAGAAGGCGTGGAGAAACGCCCTCAGCGCTTCCGTGCCATAGCCCTGCTGGAGGAAAGGATAACCCAGGCCAATGCCTAGCTGTGCCTGCCGTTCCGCCTGCTGAATAGCACGGATGCCAAGGTGGCCGATAACCTGCCCTGCCTGCGTGGTGATCGTCCACTCCTGACGGCAAGGGTCATGCGCCCGCGTCAGAAAGAAAAGATCAGCCGTCCCATGCGCCTGCAGAAGATGCGGCCAGTTCCATACGGCGTCGAGCGGATCGGGAAAGCGCGGCCAAGCTGCCATACGCTCCAGATCGGCGCGCTGCCATGGCCGCACAATCAGTCGCTCGGTACGGAGGATCATTACTTCGGCGGCTCTGCGCGCCAGGTAGCCTGGATGTCCCGTAACGCTGCGGGCCGATTGGTGATGATGCCGTCTACCTGCAACGCCAGCAACTGGCGCATCATGTCGGGATCATCTACCGTCCACACGTTAATGGCAATGCCGGCGCGGCGTACCTGCGGGATGAGCTGATCGAGCTGCGGCAACTGCCAGGTGGGATGCCAGGCGCGGGCTTGAAGGTGTTGCAGAATCGGCACGGGCCACTGCTCAGGCAGCTCGGGTGTCGTCGGCCAGCTGTTCGTCCACATCAACACCCCCAATGGCAGCTCAGGTGCAACTGCGTGCATGGCCACCAACACCTGCTCATGAAACGACGAAACGATCACCCGTTCAACCAGCCCATGCTCACGCACAAGCTCGGCTACCTGCCGTTCAATTCCCGGTGTTTTAATCTCGACGTTGAGCTCGAGGTTGGTTGCTCGGGCCCAGGCCAGAAGCTCCCGCAGCGTCGGGACGGTGGCGCCGCGAATATCCAGCTGTTGCACCTCCTCCAACGGCATGGCCGCGATGGGCTGGGGCCGGCCATTCCAGCGTTCGGTGGTGTCATCATGAAACACCACGATCGCGCCGTCGGCGGTTGGGCGCACGTCGAACTCCAACATCTGGGCGCCCTGCCGCTCCGCAAGCTCAAAGGCCGGCATCGTGTTTTCGGGAGCGTCGGCGGAAGCTCCCCGGTGCGCGATAATACGTGTCTGCATGGCAAAAAAGGACGACCCACTGAACGAACCAGTGGGCCGTGCCGTTATCCTTTCCCGAAATTATCCTGCAGCTTCGAGCAGCTGTTCGCTCACGTATTCGGGCCCACCTGGCTTGCGCGCGTTACTTGAAAGCATCGGCGCCAGCAGTCGCTGCACAGCCATCACATGGCTACAGGTATGCCAAGAATGAAAAAAATTGCAGTCACACGACCATGTGTCGCCCTTGAGCGTAATGATGTGATCGCTGCCACCCCGGAACCGAGCCTCAATCTGCTCCATGGTAAAGCGTTCAGGTTCTTGGGCGTACCGCTTGGCTTTCTCAATCTTGTTGATCAGATCCGAGTGCATGGCAAAACCTCCTCGTCTACCGATACCACATGTGTGTAACAGGCCAGCATCCGCCAAACATTCCGCATGAAACACACAAGGGGCGGCCGCAGAGCTCATCCCTGCGCCGCCCCCTCACAACAGCTTGCCTGGTGCTGCCGCTTGTCGCATGCGTGTCATCCTTGGGTGGTTCCCCGCCGGAACGGGGCCGATAAACCCATTATGGCATAGCTCCATGGGGGTGTCAAGAAAAGATTTCACAACGAGCGGGCTACTGGTGTTCCGTTGCTGACTGGCACAGCATCACCGGGCCGGACCAAAGCACATGGCCCTCAGGAGAGCAGCGACTCGGCGTCCACAATCGCTTGCGCAATATCCTTGACTTTGCGCTGCCGTTCACGCGCCCATTGGCGCATAAGCTCATAAGCTTCTTCGCCGCCGATGTTCCGCCGTTGCATCAGAATGCCCTTGGCCCGCTCGATGATTTTGCGCGCCTCGATGGTCTCCTGCAGCTCGCCGACTTGTTCGCGCAGGCGCTGCATCTCCCGAAAGCGGGCGATTGCAACGTCGATCGTGGGCGGCAGCTCTTCGGGATTGACGGGCTTGATCAGGTAGGCTAGGGCGCCCGAAAGCTCCGCCTTGCGAATATGCTCGGTATCACTGTAGGCCGTGAGCATGATGACCGGCGTTGGATGCTGCTTGGCAATCTGTTGAGCAGCTGCATCGCCGGTCATCTCCGGCATCTGCATATCCATGATCACAATGTCCGGGTTGAGCTGCGTGCACAGGCGAACTGCTTCGGAGCCGCTGTGGGCAACGCCAACCACCGCGTAGCCTAGATTTGAAAGCTGTTCTTCCAAGGTCAGCGCCACGAGTTCATTGTCTTCCGCAATCAAGACGCGAGTTGCAGACATAGTTGTTTCCTTAGTGCTGAACGTGCCGTCATTTAGTTGGACGAGCGTTGGTAGTACCGGAGGGAGTTGTGTGTCGTCGTGTGTGAATTATAATGCCCTTTATTGGCAAATGCGAAGAATCTGAAAAAGGGATCGTATGACGATATTGCCGCCCTCGCTGGTGCGCTGGCAAGCCGCGACCGACACAGCTACCCTGGAGCAGACGAGACATACGGAAGGGCGTGGGGTCGAGCTGGCTGCGGGCGCTGCCACAGGCACGATTACAGGCCCACGACTTCCCGCGGATTGGCAACAAGCCGTCCCGTCCTGGCAGGCCGATGCGCCGCGGGGAACAGCGGTCGAGGTGCTGCTGCGGGCCGAGATTGCCGGCCGCTGGACGCGTTGGTACAACCTGGGGCGGTGGTCCACGGATGCTAGCCTGCGCCACAGCGTTGACGACCAGGACGACGCGGATGCACGCGTGGCAACGGACACGTTGGAGCTACGCCATGCGGCGCAGGCGCTGCAGTGGCGAGTTGTGCTGCATGGCGCAGCCGACTGCTCCCCGGCGCTGCGTGGCATTGGCATTGCGCTAGGGCCGGTGCCGGAAGCCGACGCAGACGAGAGCGCAGGCGGTGGGATTGCGCCGCTTCCAGTTCCCGAACTATCCCAGATGGTGTATCCCAACGGCGGCAATGTATGGTGCTCACCCACGTCGCTCACAATGCTGCTCGGCTACTGGTACGCGCGCACCAATGACCCGCGCCTGGCTCCATTCGCCGATCCGCAATCCGTTCCCGAAATTGTGGCTCCGGCTGTCTACGACTCGGTGTATGACGGCACTGGCAACTGGCCTTTCAACACAGCTTTCGCGGCCACCCTTGGGCTGGAAGGCTATGTGCTGCAGCTGCGCGGCCTTGACGATGTGCGGCAGCTGTTGCAGGCCGGTGTGCCGTTGGCGATCAGTATTCGGTGGCGCATTGGCGAGCTTCCGGGCGCGCCCGTGGGGCACAGCAACGGCCATCTGATTGTGGTCGTGGGCTTGACCGACTCCGGCGACCTGATCGTGAATGACCCGGCGGCCGATCCGCGCAAAGGCACGCAAGTGCGCCGCATCTACCCGCAGGCGCCACTCCGCCAAGCGTGGGCACAATCGGGTCGGACTGCATACCTGGTGTTTCCACCAGGCTGGCTCGCCTAGCGGCGTTGGCGCCTTGGCTTGTGGGAGTGCATCGTCCTGCTGCAGCACCAGGCCGCGTAGCCATGCTGATGCTACGTGGCCTGGTGGTTGGCGATGTTTGACGAGCGGCTAGGCTCGTTGGGGTGCGAGCCGGGTTGCCTGCTGGGCTGTGGTGTCGTCCAGAACGGCAAGAAGAAATGCCGCACTGTCAAGCCTATCGTGCTGATCGATGTCCGCTGTTGCATTCGGTTTCTGAGTGCCACGTATGCCGGGAAGTGGCACGCTTAAGCACGGGTTGATGACGAGGAGTATGTGTTACCCCCTGCCAGCGTCTTGTACCAAGACCTAGGCTTGCAAGGTTTTACTGCGGGGTGTGTCGAGGTGCAGCCGCCGATGAAAAAACCATGCGGCCGCGACCTCACGGCTGAGCAGAAAGCCGAGAATCAGCGCATCGCCAGCGAGAAAATGCGGATCGAGCACACGCCGGCCAGCGTGAAGCGCTGCCGGATTGTGAAGGACAAAATGCGCTACT
>JADDQF010000043.1 GCA_016781505.1 bacterium | reverse complement strand
CGTGTAGATGCGGGGCGCGGGCACAGGCTCTGCACGGACGATCATTGGATGCCTTCCAGCGTCCCACGGAGCCCGAGCTACCTGCTGCACTAGGCGGCGTGATTTTCATCCACAGTTACGGAACACACCTTGCTACCAAATCCGGCGAGTTCATGGGGCGAGCAGGAGTATGAGCTACGCAGTCTAGGACATGTAGACGACACAGCACCAATGCTCGCATTCGGTACGGAATGGCGACATCAAGCTGGCAAACGAACAGCGTTCGCTGCAGACAAGAAATGAATGTCTGGGCGCAATGGAAGAGACAACGGCCGATATGCCAGTCTTCAAAGAAATACCAGCCCAAGTAACCGGACACGTTCCGGTCAAAATCTGGACAAACGATATTGAAGCGTCGGCCGAGCAGCAGCTAACGGCGCTGGGCAGTTGTCCGTTTGTGTTTCATCACGTCAGCGCCATGCCCGATACACATTATGGTGTCGGTGCGACCATCGGCAGCGTATTCGCCACCAAAGACGTTATTCTCCCAACCGCGGTTGGGGTCGACATTGGCTGCGGTGTCCTCGCGCAGCCCTTCAACGTGCGATCCGTCGACCTTTCCCCTTCATTTCTACGCGACCTGCACGAGCAGACCAAGCGCGACATTCCGACCGGATTTGGACAGCATCCAGGGCCGCAACGCTGGGACGGCTTCGAGGCGGGTCGCTACACCGACGAAGTCGCACATATCGTGCGCGACAAGGCGCCGCACCAGCTTGGCTCGCTTGGTGGCGGCAATCACTTCATCGAATTATGCAAAGACGAAGCCGGAATGGTCTGGCTGATGCTCCACAGCGGCAGCCGCGGCGTGGGCAACATGCTTGCGCAGCACCACATCGAGGTCGCGCGCGAGCTGAACTACGAGCTGCAGATCAAGTCCGCGCCCGACCTGTGGGTGCTGCCGCTTGATACCCTGCAAGGCCAGAACTACCTCAAAGATATGCTGTGGGCCCAGGACTACGCGATGGAGAACCGGCAGCGCATGTTGTGGACCTTTATCGACCTGTTTGACCGCCTGCTGCACAAAAAGCTGCGAATCGATCTCGAGTTCGACAAAAACGCTGCGATCAATATTCATCACAACTACGCGAACAAGGAGCTACACTACGGCGAGGAGGTATGGGTCCACCGCAAAGGCGCGACGTACGCCGCTAAAGGTGTGCTCGGGATCATTCCCGGCTCGATGGCCACCGGCTCGTACATTGTGCGCGGACTGGGCAATCCTGAGTCGTTTCAATCGTGTTCGCATGGCGCCGGCCGCGTCATGAGCCGCGGCCAAGCCGAAAAAACGATTACCCTGGATGCATTCGCGCACAAAATGAAAGGCATTGTCGCCGAAACCAGCCGCGAATATCTGGATGAAGCGCCTCAAGCCTACAAAGACCTGGATACCGTGCTCCACAATCAATCCGACCTGGTAGAGCCCGTCCGCCGCCTCCTGCCGATCATGAATGTAAAGGGCGCATCCCGTCCCAAGCGCGAGCGCAGCCGGGATCGCACCGACCCGCTCCAGCAGCGGAAACAGGAGCAGCGCAAACGGAAAGGCGGCTGATGCCGGTAGCCCTGGGAGCTAGCCGCGCCACGAGCAGTCGCACCACAGCAGCAGAAATGAAGGGCAGAATGATAAGCGGGGCAGATAGGCATACCGTTCCAAATCGGAGAGTGCCCCAGCATCCGTAGGATGTGCAGGTTGAGGCGCAGGATGTCCGTCGGCAGCGCACGACTGCGTCCGCCGCTCGTATGCCATGTACAATTGAGGTATGAAATACAGAATCATCAGTCTGCTGCTTGTGTTGTCGTCGCTTGCCGCGTGCGCGCAGGAGCAACAGCAAGCCGCAACTCAGCCGAGCCCCAATGCCTTGGCTGCAGCACCCAGCACTGCAAGCCCAGACGCAACGTCGATTCCAACGCAACCGACCAGCGAACCGTCGCCCAGCGCAACGAGCACTGTCGCGCCCACAGCAACCACAGCGCCCACTGCCACAGTGGTACCGCCCACTGCAACACCACCTCCACCGACACCAACAACGAATGCCTTCGCCCAGTATGAGCAATTCACGATTGAAGGGTTAAGGGCGCGGAGCTATGGCGAAGGCGAGATCGAAGTCGTCCGCACGTTGGAGGAGCTGCCGAACTTCACGCGCTCCTTGTTTGCCTACCACGGTGATGGGCTCCGGCTGACAGGTATGCTCAACCGACCCAGAGGGTCCGGACCATTTCCGGTTGTGATTCTGGTGCATGGCTACTATCCGCTGGATGTGTACCAAACGGGCAACGGCACAAAGCTGGCGGCCGACTTCTTGGCTAACCGCGGGTTTATGACGTTGTCGCCCGATCTGCGCTCGCACGCCGAGTCGGATGACGCGCCCAACCAATTTCGCGCCGGCCATGTTATCGACGTGCTCCATCTGATTCCGCTCGCCCAAAAGCTGCCGAGCGTGCAGCCGGGAAAAGTTGGACTATGGGGCCACAGCAACGGCGGCGCGATCGCAGCCAAAGTTATGGTTATCAGCGATCAGGTTGCCGCAACCCTGATCTACGCGCCGGCCTCGCTCACTATCGCCGAGGACTACCAGTTCAGAGTTGAGCGAGCGGCTGCGCGCGGAGCACAGATTGATCCGGTTGAGTGGCCGGTCAAGCCGGACCAAGGCCCTGAGCTATACCAGCGTCTGTCGCCGCTGCCGTATCTCCAGTACGCCAATATGCCCGTCCAGATTCATTGGGGCACCGCGGACGAGGTCGTGCCCCGCAAGTGGCCCGAGGATCTGTACAACGGCCTCAAAGCTGCCGGCAAAAACGTCGAATGGTTCGAGTATCCGGGTCAGCCACACTCGTTGACCGGGCAGGCGAATCAGACGTACTTGCAGCATATGGTAGAGTTCTTCCGGCAAAACGTACGGTAACGTAGCGATACCGGTAGCCCTGACCGGTGTGAGGTTTGCCTTCCAAGCACACATGCTTGGTTCGTGAGGTGTACGCGATGACCCAACCGCTGCTTGACGAGTATTCCGATCTGCTGGCGCATGTGCTTGACACCGCCCAACAACAGGGCGTGTATGTGATTGCCCGGCTGCAACGCGTGGAAAGCCGGGGGGTGACGGTCGCCAACGGCCAAACCGAAGGCGTTGCCAGCGGGCTTGGGCAAGGCATCGGCATGCATCTTTTTGATCAGGCCGGCCATACTGCCTTTGCCACCACCGACCGGCTGACCAAGGAAAGCGTCGAAGGAGCGCTGCGGTCGGCGCTGGCCGGCCTGCGTGCTGCAGCCCACGCGGACCTCCAGCGCAACCAAGCGATTTTTGAAGTAGTGCCGGAGGTTGCGGTTGCGGTGCCGCCAACGCCGTATCCGCTGGATGGGCTGCCGCTGGCTGAAGTTCAGCAGCGGGTTGAAGCGATCAACCGTGAGGTCATGGACCTTGGCCACCATGGTAACCAGCCGCTCAAAGTGCGCACATCCTTCCATATCGACCGTGAAGCATGGCGGATTGTTCGCTCCGATGGTACCGATGTTAGCTTCATGCTGCCCCACGGCTACTGCTCCAACGCGGTGACTGTGCAACACAATGGCACCGCCCATACCGGCAGCGCCTCGCTGTCACGCACCGGCTATGAGGTTCTGCTCGACGACCGCGACCTGCTGATGCTGCGCGCTCACAAGGCAGCCGAGACCGCCCAACAGCTTGTGCACGCGCCCCGCTATCCCGCCGGCAGCTACCCGATTATCATGGACTATGCGATGGCCAAAGGGCTGGCACATGAAGCGTTCGGCCATGCCGCCGAGACCGATGGACTACGTAGCTCCATCCTGGGACGTGACGGCGTTTTCAGGGTTGGTGAGCAGCTTGCCGCGCCGATCGTGACGATCATCGACGAGCCCGTGGTGGGCGACCATGCATATCAGCCGTACTCGCCGAATGGCGTGCGGCGCACCCGTGCAACCATTATGCGCGAGGGCGTGCTGCAAGATGCCCTTGCCGACCTATTTTCGGCCAAGCCGGCAGGCACGCGGGTGATCGACGCCGGTCGTGCGCAAAGCTACGGCTCGGTTCCGGTCCCCCGGATGACCAACATCCGGATCGAGCTACCCGAAGTCTATCCCATGGCCGGACGCTTCGAGGAACAAAGGCCCGAAACGGTACGGGCGGCGCTGCTGAACGCGGGGCTGCTCAAAGCCGGCCAGCCGGTCGTCTATCTGGCAGGCTACAAAGGCGGGCAAGTCAGCACCGCACAGGGCGATTTCGTCTTCAATTGTGCGGCTTTGTGGGAGCTGGCCGTGGAAGGGATCAAGCTTTTTCAGCCGGCCATTTTCAGTGGACAGACACGGGCGGCACTGCAGGCCATACGGACGGGCTTCGGCCCGTTGCAGCTCGACGCGATGGGCTTTTGTGGTAAAGCCGGCCAATCTGTTCCGTCGTCGGGCGGCTCGCACTACTTTTTGTACCTTGCGGCGAGTCCAGCGGTAACGGTGGGCGGCGCGTAGCCGATGTGCTGTTGGGCATGAAAGGAGCACGCTTTTGAGCTACGTCGACGAGCTGCAGGCGGCGTTTGAGCGCCACGCCGAGATCGCGGATTACCGCATCAATCTGGCCGAACGGCGTTCGCTCGGCGTTGGCATCCGCGATAACGACGTTGGCAGCGTGTATAGTCCCTTTTCGTTTAGCCAGAGTACGGGTGGTGGCTTTCTGGTGCAGTGGCGGAACGGTCTGCTTAGCCGCGGCAACCTTGACGGCAACAGCCTGGCTATCCTGGAGCAGGTGCTGTCAAACGCGCGGCAGGCCGCATACGACGATCCCGATGCAGCCCAATTTTTGGGACCACAGCCGGTCCACGAGGTGTCGTTGTTTGCCCACGACGTGCCTCAGCTCTTCGAGGAGCGCTCCCCTTACCTGCTCGACGTTGTGACGGAGCTCCAAACCTTGGCGCAGCGCTACGGAGCAAAAACGCTTAACGGCGGAGTAGGCGCAAGCGTGGGCACGAGTTGGCTGCGAACCTCTCAAGGATTAGGGCTCAGCACCACCAGCACAAGCTTTTCCTTCTCGGCCTCGTTTGATGGCTTGATCGGCGAAGGCAAAAGCCAGCGCATGATCGCGCCCTTAACCGAAATTCAAGAGCAGATCACGTACGCTGGTGATTACCTCCAGCACCTGCGCGCGCCTATGGACGGCGGCTCAAGCGGCACACGCATCGTTGTGCTGCATCCCGATGTTGCGTATAGCTTGTTTAGCTTTTATGTCTGGGGCAACCTCGGCGGCTCCGCCATTTACCATGGGCAGTCGCCCTTCCGCATCGAAGATTTTCGCAGGGGCCAGCAGGTCTTTCGCGACGACCTGACGGTACGCGTCGATCCATGGCAGCCACTTGGCCCCGGCTCGTTTATGTACACCAGTGAAGGACTGCCGAGCGCGCCGGTAACCTATATCGACCGTGGCCGCCTCACACAGCCCGTGCTGGACCTCAAATATGCACGGCGGCTGGCGCTTGCCCCGACAACTCCGCCCGGCAGCGAACAGAGCGTGCTGATCGAGGCCGGTGACGTGTCGGATTGGGAGATGCTTTTGGGTGAACTAGATGACGCGATCCTGGTATTGAGTGTGCTTGGCCTGCATACCCAAGACCGGACCAGCGGCAACTACTCGTTGTCGACGTCGCAGGCGCTGCTGGTACGCGACGGCCAGGTACGTGGACGAGTCAAAGCAACCTTGAACGGCAACCTGTTCGACCAGCTGCGCGATACCAGGGTGCGTTTGGTGCGTTTCAAGGGCCAGCATAGCCCCGGCTTTGCTTTGCCGCTGACAGTAACCATTGAGCAAACAGCCTAACGTGCTGAGCTCAGGTCTCCAAAAACAGATAGCAGCAGCACCTCTGCCCAACGACCATCTGCTTCGGGTTGACAGCAGGTAAATGCCTGACCTAGAATATGCGCATATCGTTGTGTCATCAAGTATTGGTACCATGCTGCGGTTGCAAAGCTTTACGGTCGGGCCATTTGCCGAAAACCCATACCTGTTGTCGTGCACGGAGACCAACCACGCGCTCCTGGTCGATCCCGGTGACAGCCCGGAACTGCTGTGGCAGGCAATCGTAGCTGCGCAGGTGAAGCTGGTTGCGATTGTGCTGACGCACGCGCATCTCGATCATGTCGGCGCCGTCGAAGCAATCCGTCGGCGTGCGCAGACTCCAGTCTACCTTCATCCGGCCGACAACGAGCTGCTGGCCAATGTCGTCGCGCAAGGGCGCATGTTTGGGCTTGAGCTAACGCCGGTCGCACCTGCCGAGCGCCAGCTCGCGCATGGTGACAGAATTACGTGTGGGCAGCTTGAGCTGCATGTTTTGCACACGCCCGGCCACTCTCCCGGCAGTGTTTGTTTATACCTTCCCGCCGAACAGACGCTCATTGCCGGCGATACGCTCTTTCAACGCAGCGTTGGCCGGACTGATCTGCCAGGCGGCGATGCGCAGGAGCTCTTTCGCTCAATCGAGACCCAGCTTTGGCCCCTGCCGGATGATGTGCGGGTGTATCCCGGCCATGGCCCGGCCACCATGATTGGGGAGGAGCGGGAATTCAACCCCTTTGTCGGCGCTCGCGCGAGCTGGGGCCGCTGATTTTTACCCGGAACATACACAGTGTCGCAACCTGTGTGTTGCGCCCCTGCGGAAGGAACGATACATGCAATTGACGTTAAGCTCCGAATCAATCAACGATGTGAGTACGCCCTTGCTGATCCTCGGTGTCTTCGCCGATGAACAGCTTCCCGGAGGTTTAGCCGACGTCGTCGAGTCCGGCGACTTCACGGGCAAGTTCAAACAAACACTGCTGCTGCCGTTTGTGCCATCGAGGCCAACCATGATCGCCGCCGATGCACCCGCGCAGATGGCTGGGAGCAGCCGGGCTTTTGCCGCTCGCCGTATCCTGTTGCTGGGCCTGGGAAAACAGGCTGATGCGACACCTGAGCAGCTACGCCGCGCCTATGGCTTAGCAGTGCTGCGCGCCAAAGCACTGAATGTGGCTGCGCTTGCCGCCGCCATTCCTGAGCTTGGCAGCCTTGACCGCGATGCGACCGTACGTGCCATTGCGGAGGGCTTGCTGTTGGCCAGCTACCGCTTCGACAAATTCAAGGGCAGCGCCAGCAAAAAGCAAGCGGAGGAGCCGACCGAGCTTTCCGCAATCACACTGGTGGGTGAGGGCGATGCCGAGATTGTGGAGCAGGCTCAGATCGTGGCGCGCGGTGTGATGCTGGCGCGCGATCTTGGCAACGAGCCGCCCGCGACCTGCACCCCGACCCGCTTAGCCGAAGTTGCGCGTGAAATTGCCGAGCGTGGCGGGATGGAACTGACCGTGCTGGATCGCGAGCAGATGCGCGAGCTGGGCATGGGTGGCATGTTGGGCGTAAGCCAGGCGGCGCACGAGCCCCCGAAGTTTATCGTCTTGGAATATGGACGCAAGGGACAGGGCAAGACGCTGGCTTTGGTTGGCAAAGGCATCACCTTCGACTCCGGTGGCATCTCGCTCAAGCCCGGCGAGAAGATGGACCTGATGAAGATGGATATGATGGGGGCGGCGGCAGTGCTGGGCACGATGAGCGTTGTGGCCGAGCTCAAGCCTCAAAATATCCATGTGGTTGCGATTGTTTGCGCCACCGAAAACCTGCCCGGCGGCAATGCTTTCAAGCCCGGTGACATCCTCAAGGCTATGAACGGCGTGACGATGGAAATTCTCAACACCGACGCCGAAGGCCGCCTGGTGCTGGCGGATGGCCTCTCATACGTCCAGCGCTACGAACCAGATGCGATCATTGACCTTGCGACGCTGACCGGCGCTGTTCAGATTGCCCTGGGCACGCATATCACCGGCATGATCACCAACAACGCCGAGCTGGCCCAGCGCGTGAAGCAATCCGGCGACGCCACCGGCGAGCTGGTGTGGGAGCTGCCGCTGCTGCCCGAGTACCGCAAGGCGGTCAAGAGCACGATCGCCGACATCAAGAACACGGCAGGGCGTGCTGCCGGCACGATCACGGCCGGAGCGTTCCTTGAACACTTTGTCGACGAGCGTCCGTGGGTGCATCTCGACATCGCGGGTACGGCGTGGGTGGAAATCCCGCCAAAGGTAGAAGATCAAGCCAAGCCGTATAACAGCGTTGGCGCGGTAGGCGTGGGCGTGCGCTTGTTGACGGACTTGGTCCAGCGCTACACCCAAGAGCAGGCATAACGTCGGCGTGCACAGTCGGAGGTTGGACCTAGCCAGCCTCCGACTGTGTTACCCTGTTTGACGGCATCGCCGAATTCAGGTATTATGCACAACGTTGCGGCCCCATCGTCTAGCGGCCTAGGACGACACCCTTTCAAGGTGTAGATCGCGGGTTCGAATCCCGCTGGGGTCACCACATAGCGCTTGTCAGTTATCAGTTTTTGCGCGACGTTGGTCAGTTTTTGCGCGACGACGATCACATTTCGCGCGACGTTGATCAGCTTTTTCGCGGCGATGATAACGGCAGACCGAGAGAGTTGGGCTTTGCCCAGCTCTCTTCGTTTTCTGTGCGACTGCTTTCACCTCTTCAGTCACTGGCGATCTACCCCGAAATTTGGGACCGTACCCCCAAGATAAAGACGACCCCTTGGACTACCTCTTGGATGCCCTCGCTGACCTCCGCACAATCCTCGCCACAGCCGTGCAGCATAAGCTTGGACTGTTGGTGGTACTGGATTAGCGGCAGGGCGCACGGCTGCTCGCCCAAGCTTTTATTTGCTTTTCGCTTTATTTGCTGGATTTTCTGCCACCCTACAGCGGTAGGCATAACTATTGAGCTTTCGTGCCATAGCCACAATGCGCGAAGTAGCCGCGTGCATCGTGCGCTGTAATCTGGTCAAGCACCGTCGTGATGGCGTCGTGGAGGGCTTCCCGTGTGCGTGCTTCCGCTCGCCTCAGGAGCGTCTTGAGTTTGGAAAAGGCCTCCTCGATCGGCGATAGATCAGGGGAATAGGCCGGCAGATACTGGAGGGTACAGTCGTGCGCCTCGATTAATTGCCGGATGCGCTCACCTTTATGGGCGCTCAAATTATCCATGACCACGATTTGTCCCGCGACCAAGGCCGGTGCGAGGACCTGCTCGACGTAGACCTCAAAGGCGGCGCTGTCGGTGCCGCCCTCGAGCAGCATCGCCGGCCCCATCCCCTGCGTGGTCATCAAGGCGATCAGGGTCGTGTTCTTCTCCGTATTCCGCGGCACGTTGCCGTATGCCCGCTGCCCTTTCGGGGCACGCGCGTAGATCGGCGTGAGATTGATGTTGCTCCCACATTCGTCGATGATAACGTACTGGTCTGCGCGGTGCTGGGCTACCTGTTCGCGATACGCAGCTCGCGCCTGTTCGTCGCGCTCGGTGGCTCCCAGCGTCTTTTTTTGCGGGTCCAGCCCAAGCGGCGGATGGCGCGGCCCACCGTCCATTGACTCACGTCCGTGCCCTGGGCCGCGTTCCACAACTCGGTATGCGTCGCAATCGTCCCATCGCGGTGCTGCTCCAATTGGGCCCACAAGGCGGCGTGCTGATCGGGCGTGATGGTGCGCCGCCGACCGGAAGGCCGCTGGGCTGCGAGGGGATCCGCCACATCCCGCCGTCGACGCGCCAGGAGGCGCTTAATCGTGGATAGACTGACGCCAAACGTGGTTGCGACTTCCGCACGTGGCATCCCGCGCTCGACCGCCGCCACAATGCGTTGACGTAAATCAACGGAATACGCTTTCATGGCTGAAGTGTACCAGATGGGTCAACCTTTCTGCCCGCCGCTGTAGCACTATCTCCTTGTCAACAACCCACTCCTTTACCTCCAGCTAGCGCCGTTTGCGGAGGATAATGCTGATATCTCCATTGCGCTCCAAGTGGGCCGATTCCACGTCGCGCAGGTCGAGGGATTTCCCGTTGGCGCGGAGTGCTTCTTGCAAATCATGCTCGCTAATATGGGATCGCTGCATCTCATGTCACAGTATCTCACCATCACGTACAAGCGTTCGCGCGTGTCCCTTGACCACCACGCCGAAGCGCGGGGAGCGGAACACGAGCGCGGATAACAGCCAATGTACGAGCACCAGTGTGAGGCTTGCAGCAAGTACCGGGAAGAACGGGGCATTCCCCGTGATGGCACGGCTCACTGTCGAGCCGAAGACAATGCCGAGCATGACGTCGAGCGCCGTGCTCTTTCCCCATAAAGCGCTTGTTGCCCATCCGAAGCATCCCGATCGCGATGACAAAGACAATGAGCGCCCGCAGCGACATGTGCCAGACGTTAAGGTCTTTACTCTCCAACTCCAGGCCGAGCCCCCATCGTAGCGCGCCCCATAGGTCCTGAAACATCGCACCTGTTCTCCTTGTGCTGGCATCCCGCATCTTCCTATCATCGCACGGGTGAACAAATATGATGTGCCTTCCAAGGACCAAGCCTGCTTCACGAAAACACCGCGCCTTCCATCCGCAGGGGACCTAGGAAGCGCTATACTATGCCAAGCCAGCTCAAAGCCGGGTACTGGTTGATATGAAAATATGAATAGACAGATCATCACCACCACGACTGGGCGGCTGCGCCAGGCCGACCGACAGGATTTCGCTAGGCTCCTTGGTCGCGTTAGCGCTCTTTTTGTTGCTTGGCGTATCGGACTCTGGCTCATCGGCGCGTTAGGCGCATGGTATAGCAGGGCGGTACATCCTTACGCCAAGTTACTTTCACCCGATGGGTACATCATTGAGCGGGAGCAAGGTGTAAAGGAATTTGTGTGGAGGATTTTTGCCGCCAATTGGATACAGTGGGATAGCCATCATTATCAGGACATTGCACTCAACGGCTACAGGTTTTATAACCAGCGCTGGCCTACTATTACGTTCTTTCCGCTTTACCCTTTATTGGCTCGATTGTTCTTGCCTCTAGCTGGAAGACGCATAGAAATTGCAGCACTCCTTGTTTCTCACCTTGCTTTCTTCGCTGCATTGCTGCTGCTCTATGATCTTCTCGCACGCGACTTTGACCATGTCGTGGCGTATCGGACCCTGGTGTTTCTGCTGGTATTCCCAACCTCGGTCTTCTTTGGCGCAGGCTATAGTGAGGCGCTCGCACTGCTCTTGGTCATAGGTGCAGTTTGGGCGATGCGCCGGCAACGCTGGTGGCTGGCAGGAGCTGCCGGTTTCTTGCTCACCTTAACCCGGTTGCCGGGCGTGTTCGTTGCGCTCATTCTCGCAGTCACCTATCTCCAACATCATCAGTGGCGCGCGGCCGCGATTCGGTCTGACTTTCTCGCCGTGCTACTACCGCCACTTGCGTTGGCTATCTTCATGTTTTTCCAATGGTGCCGCTTCGATACTCCATTTGCGTTCTTAATTGCTCAACGCCAGTGGGATAATTCCTTAAGTCCCCCCTGGGTCATGCCAAGCCGATTGCTAGAAGCGCTGCGGACGTGGCCTGAGTGGCCGATCACGGCTTTTGAACTGACTGTCTGGATCTCTTTCATTGGACTAACATTGCTTGCACTGCTCCGTCTTCCACTGCCCTATGGACTAACCACATTGCTATTCGTGCTGCCGCCGTATCTTAGCAGCTGGTACCGGAGCCTACCCCGGCATGTTCTGCTTGCCTTTCCTGCGTTTGTGGTCATGGCGATACTGGCCGAGCAACCATGGATACGGAGGCTGCTGATCGGCACTCTGGCCATCCTGCTAGCAATCGCAACTGTGCTATTTGTCAATGGCTACTGGGTGGCATGATTTGGTGGTCGGCCCGCACCCCGCCAGGCCCGGAGGGTACCCCGACGCGGCACCCCCTCCCAACCTCGGCAGAGGGGACGGCCGTGAGGGGTCGCTGGCTCAATCAATGCGCCCAGTGCTGTAAACCCAACAATTTCACGAATCAGGGCTAATGGAAGCGGCTGGTCTAGTGGGAATTGGAGAGCGAACCGCAGCGATGAGATGGTACGGCTGGCAGTGTAGCGGATGCCGTTGCCGCGTTGTGCTAAGATGCGCTGACGTATTCTGCTACCTTGGAGATGTACGGTGAAGGTCACAAAGGCTGTTATTACCAGCGCTGGTCCGGCGCAACGCGCGCTGCCGCTGCAACGGATCATCGACCGTGACGGTGTATCAAAGCCAGTGCTCCAGATTATCCTCGAGGAAGCGCTCCATGCCGGTGTCGACGAGGTAGGGATCGTGGTCGCGCCCGGCGATACGGAGGTTTTTGCCCAAGCCGTCGGCGAGCACCGCGCGCGGCTGCGTTTCATCGAGCAGGCAGCCCCGCGCGGCTATGGACACGCCGTGTACTGCGCCCGTCAGTTCGTGGGCGCGGCGCCGTTTCTGCACCTGGTTGGCGATCACCTGTACATCAGTCGCACGGAACATGGTTGTGCGCGCCAGCTGGTCGAGCTGGCGCGAGCCGAGAATTGCGCCATCTCAGCCGTCCAGCCGTCGCGTGAAAGCCTGCTGCCGTATTACGGCACGGTGGGTGGGCGGCTGGTGCCCGGTACGCAGAATTTGTATGTGGTGGAGCAGGTCATCGAAAAACCGACGCCAACCGAGGCCGAGCAGCGCTTGATGGTGCCAGGGCTGCGTGTCGGACACTACCTGTGCTTTTTCGGCATGCATGTGCTCACACCGACCGTAATGGAGCTTTTGGGCGCGCAGATCGAACGGGCCGGTGCAAGCCCGATCCAGCTTTCGCCAGCGTTGCATGAGCTGGCACGGCACGAGCGCTACCTCGCCCTGGCAAACATTGGCCGCCGGTACGATGTAGGCGTCAAATATGGCTTGCTGACCGCTCAGCTAGCCCTGGCGCTCGACGGCCCGGATCGAGACGAGGTGTTATCAAGCCTGGTCGAGCTGCTGGCAACCCGCCATGCATAATCGGATGCAGGGCTGTGCGGACACCAAGAAGGTGCCCCAAACGCCGCCTGTTCCCGCGTCATCTGGCCTCGATTTCCTGTTCCAAAGGCACATGTATGTCTGAACTTGCCCGGATTATTACGTCCTCCGATCCCGCCGTGCGCGACCGTTCGCTTGACGCGTTTTGTCGCGGCGCTTCCACCCGCGAGCTGCTGGCCGCCACCGTTGAGCTTGAGGCGCTCCGCAGCAGCAGCGACAACCTGTATCATCGGGTGCGGGCGCTCTTCTTTTTGTATGCAATTTATCGCTTCTATCTCCCGCGCACGGCAGGCGTCGCGGCACGGGGAATGATTCCCTTCACGGGCTATACCCATCTTTTGAATCGGCGCTTTGAAGAGGCGATCACCATTTTCAGGACGGCCCAATCGGCCGGTCCCACAGATCCCTTGTGCAGTGCGCTTGCGGTTGCGTATCATCGCCTCGCGTTTCAAACGCTGGCCGACCAGGTACGCCGCAGTGTGCGCTCGGTGCGCGGCAACCAGTGGATGTTCAGAGTTGGCCATCCCGCCGATCAGCCGCTGCGTGTGCGGACCGAACTGCGTGAGCGTGCCGCGGCCGACGTCCCGTTTCCGGTCCTCCGCGAGTCCACGCCGGTGCGCATGGACCTGACCCACAGTGGTTGGAGCGACATCTTTTTTCTGGGGATGGATTTTCCTGAAGGCGCCCGCGTGCTGAATGTTTCGATTGATCTGGGCGTGCGTGGCCGCGACGCCCAGCCCCGTCCGCCGGTCGAAGCGTATTTTCGCGTGATCGACGAGCCGGTGCTGCGCTTGACCAGCATCGACCTGGCAACGACTGCCGACATTACCGATCTGGCCGAGGTGTTTGATTTTGCGCGCGATTACCTGGGCTTGCTCAAGGCGGCTGTGATCGCCGCCGGCCTGGTACCGCCGGGTATGGAAGGCTCCGGTCAGCGCCTCGCCGACCTGCTGGCGCAGCTGGTTGGCGCCGGCAACGGCATTGAGCTGGTCAGCTCGGTCAACGGCATTCCCAAAGGCTCACGCTTGGCTGTTTCGACCAATCTCCTGGCCTCGCTGATCGCGGTTTGTATGCGGGCGACCGGTCAGGCTGCATCGCTCACCGGGCAGCTGGCCGAGCACGAGCGGCGGCTGGTCGCGGCACGGGCTATTCTGGGCGAGTGGTTGGCTGGCTCGGGCGGCGGCTGGCAGGACTCAGGTGGCGTTTGGCCGGGGATGAAGCTCATCCAAGGCGTGCTGGCTGCGGAGGGCGACCCCGAGTACGGCGTGAGCCGCGGGCGCTTGCTGCCAAGCCACCACATCTTGGGGCGGGACGAAGCGTCGGATGCAACGCGCCTAGCGCTCCAGGAAAGCCTGGTGCTGGTCCACGGCGGCATGGCCCAGAACGTCGGGCCGATTCTGGAGATGGTCACCGAAAAGTATCTGCTCCGGTCGGACGCCGAGTGGCGCGCCCGGCAGGACGCCCTTGGGATTCTCGATACCATCCTACAGGCACTGCATGAAGGCGATATTCCCATGATCGGCGCGGCCACTACCCGCAACTTTTTCGAGCCGATCCAGACCATTATTCCCTGGGCTACCAACCTGTACACGGAACAGCTGATCGCTCAGTCGCGCGCGGCCTTCGGGACAGATTTCTGGGGTTTCTGGATGCTGGGCGGCATGTCGGGCGGCGGCATGGGCTTTATCTTCGCTCCCCAACGCAAAGCCGAGGCGCAGGAACGGCTGCAATCGTTGATGAGCAGCGCCAAGCGCCGGCTTGAGCACGCGCTGCCGTTTGCGATGGAGCCGGTAGTCTACGATTTTGTGATCAACGAGCGCGGCACCTACGCCGAGCTGCTGGAGGGTAATACCGCGCTCCTGCCGGCAGGCTACTATGCCTTGATTGTGCCGGCAATGCTGCGTGCCGATCCCCGCACGTTGCCCGCCTCGCGCCGCGTTGAGCTGGATCGCTTTGGGGCCGCAACCCGCACGCAGCCGGAGCTGGCGAGCATGGTTCCATCGCTGTTCGATCAGCTGCTGCCGCAGGTTCGCCGCGAAGGCGCGGGAGCACGCGAGCTCCACGCGCTGCTGGACGAAAACGGATTTGACCGGGTGCAGCACGAGCAGATCCGCGCCGATATGCGGGCAGGGCGCATCGGGCTGATGCAGAACAGGTTGTCGCCAACAACCGACATTCGCGATGTCGAGCCGGGCGATGTGTATGATGCGACGGGCTTCTTGCCGGCCGAGCTTGAGCGCATCGGGCAGGCAGCGCTCGCCGCCGGGCAAGTGGCGGTGGTTTCGCTCGCGGCCGGCGCAGGCAGCCGCTGGACGCAGGGCGCTGGCGTGGTCAAAGCGCTGCATCCTTTTGCGCGGCTGGCCGGCAAGCACCGCACGTTTGTGGAAACACATCTGGCCAAAAGTCGCCGGGTTGGACGCTCTGTGGGCGCTACCATTCCACATATCTTTACCACCAGCTACCTGACGCACGCACCCATCGCCGCCTACCTGGCAGCAGAGCGGAACTATGGGTACGATGGACCGCTGCTGTTGTCGCCTGGCCGTTCTGTTGGCCTGCGACTGGTGCCGACGGTGCGCGACCTGCGCTTCGCCTGGGAGGAGCTGCCGGTCCAGGTGCTGGATGAGCAGGCCCAGAAGATGCGCGCAAGCCTGCACGCCGCGCTGATCAGCTGGGTCCAAAGCGTTGGCGAGGGCAGTGACTATACTGATAATGTGCCGTCCCAATGTTTGCATCCGGTCGGCCACTGGTTTGAGGTGCCGAACATGCTGCGGAATGGCACGCTGGCCCAGCTGCTGACTGAGCGGCCTGGCCTGCGCTATCTGATGGTGCATAACATCGACACCTTGGGCGCGGATGTTGATCCAGGTTTGCTGGGACTGCATATCAGCCGTCAATCCGGCTTGACGTTTGAGGTTATCACGCGGCGGATCGAGGATCGGGGTGGCGGATTGGCGCGTGTCGATGGGACGCTGCGGCTGCTTGAAGGCTTGGCGATGCCGCGCGAAGAGGACGAGTTTGACCTTTCGTACTACAACACCATGACAACCTGGGTCGATATTGATCAACTGCTGCGTGCGTTTGCGCTTACGCGCGATGAGCTCCAGGATCACGCCAGGGTTGTCGGAGCCATCCGTGCGCTGGGTGCGCGCGTGCCGACCTATATCACGCTGAAGGATGTGAAGAAGCGTTGGGGCCATGGCCAGGAAGACCTTTTTCCGGTCGCGCAGTTTGAAAAGCTGTGGGGTGATCTTTCGACGCTGCCGGAGCTGAATTGTGGATATGTTGCGGTGCCGCGTGTGCGGGGCCAGCAGCTCAAAGACCAAGCCCAGCTTGACGGCTGGCTGCGCGATGGCTCGGCCGACTACGTCGAATCCTTGTGTGAGTGGGGATGACGCACGGCAGGCAGCAGGCAAGGTTCCAGCATCAGACGGATTAGCTGGGACGACCGCATTTCTTCCGGAGTGGCACGGTCATCTTGACGCCTTGTTGATTGCGCAGAATAAGTGTGTCACCCAGAATGGTGAACGTAAGCGTTTCGCTGACAGGAGGGGCTGCACCAACTGTGCGTGAGCGCGCAATTGTGACTTCAAATTCATTGGATGCGACCAACCGGTATGTTCCGTGGACAGTCTCGTCGGTCCCAAGGTGAGTCGTTTGAGTTTCGGTGTACGAGCTGTCAGGGAGAAATTCAACCGTGAGCGGCACAGGTGCTGCTGTTCCCGCCGTACCAGACCAGGTACCAATCAATTGATCTCGCATTGTAAACACCTCAAAACCTTGCTTCAGTTCCCTGCCCCACTATTTACCCTCTGTGCCGGTGCTCATGGGATGAGAACCCATGTGTCTGAGCACGCTATGGTTGCATACGATGAAAGTTGCTTATTACGTAACGTCCAATGAAGCTCCGCTGCACAACCACAAATGAAGCACAGCGTTAAACCATTGTCCCACAAAAATTTGACCCGTTTGGTCAAAATTCTGGCGTTTGGACAGCTAACTAACAGTGCTGGTAGCGGAACATGCGAAGTTACAGTTTGTGATTTGAGCTATGTTCGGGCACGTTGTATAGGAAGGCAAAGGGTTGATTGCACCCGGAATGTGCCAGGTATTGCCGTGTGGAACATGCAGGAATGAGTTGAGCATGATCATTGGCCATAAACTTGCAGAGGAGCGGAAAGGATGATTATGGAGAAGGAGCACCCACATTATGAGCAATGCAGGCATTCCAATGGTCAGGCTCAATAACGGCGTAGACATACCCCAGGTGGGCCTGGGCGTTTGGCAGGCCAATGAAGGAGCCGAGGTTGAAGGGGCCGTCCGGGCTGCGCTGGAAGTGGGGTACCGGCTCATCGATACCGCAGCCATCTACGGCAACGAGGTCGGCGTCGGCAAGGCGATCAAAGCCAGCGGCGTGCCCCGAGAAGAGATTTTTGTCACTACCAAGCTGTGGAATGCCCACCACGCCTACGATGCGGCCCTGCGCGCCTTTGACGAGAGCTTGCGCAAGCTTGATTGCGGCTACATCGACCTGTATCTGATCCACTGGCCGCTGCCGATGGAAGGCAAGTTCACGCAGGCCTGGCAGGCGCTCGAAGAGCTCTACGCGAACAAGCAGGTGCGCGCGATTGGCGTTTCGAACTTCAAGCCCCATCACCTGGCAGAATTACTGAACAGGGCTACGACGGTGCCGGCAGTCAACCAGATCGAGCTGCATCCCCTGTTCCAACAGCGCGAAACGCGAGCGTACTGCGCCGAGCACGCCATCGCCGTCGAGTCGTATAGTCCGTTGATGCAGGGCGGCGAGGCATTAGAGCACCCGGTTATCACACAGCTCGCCGAGCAATATGGCAAGACTCCCGCCCAGGTCATCCTGCGGTGGCACGTGCAGAGCGGCCTGATCGTGATCCCCAAGTCGGTCAATCCGCACCGCATCCAAGAAAACATCGCCCTGTTCGATTTCGAGCTAGCGCCTGACGATATGCAGCAGATCGCCGGCATGGACCGCGAACAGCGTATTAGCGCCGATCCCGATACCGCCAATTTCAAATAATCTACGCACGTCCAGCTAGGCCCATGCTCCTGCTGTTAGCACAGCAGGGCATGGGTCTATGCCCCTGGGACGTTTCCCTCCACACGTCTCCCTCGAACGGGCTGGTGTTAGAGTTCGTTACTTAGGAAACCTCCGCGCAGCTCGGGCCCGTGCTTTGGCGGCTTCTTCCGCGCGGTCCTTTGATGGGGCGTTGGTTTCGAGCGCATCAAGCAGCGCGCGGGAAACAGTGGCGATCTCGTCAACGGCACGGTGGAATGCCGCTTCGTTGGCTTTCGACGGCGTGTTGAAGCCGCTGACCTTGCGCACATATTGCAGCGCGGCTCCACGAATCTCGTCGTCGGTCACCGGTGGGTCGAGGTTAAAGAGCGACTTAATATTTCTGCACATGTACGTATCTTCCTTGCGCTACCCTGGCTTGCCGAACATCAAGCCTCACCCAGCTTTGCGACGATGCCGGCGATCCGCCGATCCTTGCCTGATGAGTCCGATAGCTGTGCTTGCTGGCACTTAAATTGGAATAGCGACCACCATCAGCAGGGGGCGCAAATGTGAATTCACCCTAACCGAAGAGCTACACATAGCCTGCTGAGCACTTGATAAGGAGCAATTTGATGCATTACACGGATTTCAGCGTGTCGCCAAACAGCAACATTCGACTAGCCGAGCAGAATGCAGACTCGATGGGACCGTTCGCCGACGAAGCCGAAGCGCAGGCGTACACAACAGAGCAGGCCGAGCAACTGGCCACGTATCAGGACATGCTTCACGCGCATGGAACCTACGGAGTCCTGATCCTGTTTCAGGGTATGGATGGCGCCGGCAAGGACGAGTCGATCCAGGAAGTTCTATCATATCTTGACCCACAAGTCAGCACGACCAAGAAGTTCAAGAAACCGAACGAAACCGAACGGCAGCACGATTTTCTGTGGCGTGCGGCCCAAGCGCTGCCCGAGCGGGGAGAAGTTGCGATCTTCAACCGCTCGTATTACGAGCAAGTTACGGCCGAACAGGTGTATCCAGAACAAATTGAGCAGTGGGGCCTGCCAGCGGAAGCTCGGGAAAATCTGTGGGATAAACGCTACGAGCAGATCAACAACTTTGAGCGGCAACTGGTGGAGAACGGCTTTGTGGTGATTAAGTTCTTTCTGCATATCTCCAAAGAGGTAGAGCGGGAGCGCCTGCTGGAACGAATCGAGAAGCCCGAGCTCCAGTGGCAATTCTCCGAGGCCGACCTACGCCATCATCAGGACTGGGATGCTTTTGAGCAATCATTTGATGCGATGTTGAACAAGACAAGCACGGATTGGGCGCCATGGCATATCATCCCGGCCAATCAACGCACTTTTACCTACGCAGCTGTTGCTTCGATCTTGGTGGAGCGGCTAAAGGAGCTGCACGCGGAGTATCCAAAGGCCAGCGACGAGCAGCGGCAGGTCTTGGAGCAAGCTCGGGAAGAGTTCCAAAAGATGCAGCATTAAACAATGAAAACCAGCGGCATGGCGAGCTGTGGACCGTCATGCCGCGATCACCTACCTTCCCGTTGTCGCTTCATGTCACCGTTACGTTGCCAGCAGGTCAGCGCGCCAAGATCTCCTCAATGGCCTGTAGCTCAGCGTCAGTAAAGCTTAAGTTTTGGAGTGCTTGGACGGCATCCTCGATCTGGGCTACGCGACTTGCGCCAATCAAGGCCGAGGTGACTTGCCGGTGGCGCAGCACCCATGCTAACGCAAGCTGCGCCAACGTCTGTCCACGCTCGGTCGCAATCGCTTGCAAGCTTCGCAGCTGAGCCCGCCGCTCCTCGGTGATCTGATCCTGCTTCAAAAAGCCGTGCGGCTTCGCGGCGCGGGAGTCGGCGGGAATGTCGTTGAGATACTTGTTGGTTAACAGTCCCTGGGCCAGCGGCGAAAACACAATACAGCCCATGCCTTCTTCCTCGACAGCCGTCAACAAGCCATCCTCAATCCAGCGATTGAACATGTTGTAGCTTGGCTGATGAATAAGGCAGGGCGTGCCCAGGCTCCGTAAGATCTGAGCCGCTTGATGCGTTTGTTCGGCCGAGTAGGATGAGATCCCGACATACAGAGCTTTCCCACTCCGCACAATGTAGTCGAGGGCGCTCATGGTTTCTTCAAGCGGAGTGTCCGGATCGGGACGATGATGATAAAAAATATCCACGTACTCGAGGCCCATCCGCCGCAAGCTCTGGTCCAGGCTAGCAACCAGATATTTACGCGAGCCCCATTCGCCATACGGGCCTGGCCACATGTAGTAGCCAGCTTTAGATGAGATGATCAACTCATCCCGAAAGCGCGCAAGGTCCTGGCGCAGGATGTGGCCAAACGTTTCCTCCGCAGAGCCGGGCGGCGGACCGTAGTTGTTGGCGAGGTCGAAGTGCGTGATCCCGAGATCAAAAGCTCCCAGGATCATGGCACGCGCGTTTTCCAGCGTATCCACGCCGCCGAAGTTATGCCACAGGCCGAGTGAAATAGCGGGCAGCTTGAGCCCACTTCTGCCACTGCGGTTGTAGCGCATTGTTGCATAGCGCGCATCAGACGGACGGTACATGGTGATCAATCCCTCCACTTATGTGCAGTTGCGGAACGTCGTGGTCGATCCTCAATCAATCCAGCTCATACCGAACAAGCTAGCCACCGCTAAGCGGCTTGTGGATGATCAGCGCGCACAAGCTCAAGCTCCGCTGCACTGGCATTCGACTCAACTTGCTCGACGGATTTGCAGCCGGGAATAACGCACGTCACCGCTGGATGCTGCAAGCACCAGGCAATCGCCCAAGGCGCCATCGGGACGCCTGCCGGTACTTCCCGCTGCTTGATCTCCTCGACCATGGTCAGGCGCGCTTGCACCTCCGCTTTGTTGTGACGCGAGCGCACGTCATCCTGTGCGACAAATTCAGTTCCGGGTCGGTACTTCCCGCTGAGATACCCACTGGCGAGCGGCACGCGTGCCAGGACGCCAAGGTTTTGCGCGCGGCACGCGGGAAATACGCGGTGCTCGGGTGTCCGATCCAGGCGGTTATACACAACTTGGATTGCGCCGGCGCCAACCTCCGTTGCCTGTTGGGTCTGATGGAGGTTATCGTTGCTGCCGATCGAAATGCCGAGATGCCGGATTTTGCCTGCTTGCACCTGATCGTTGAGCATCTGCCATAACGCGTCCTGGTCAAACACGGCGTCGGTACCGGAGTGAAACTGATACAGATCAATATAATCCGTGCCAAGCGCTTGGAGCGAAGCCTCAAGCTGCTGCAGAACCTGTTGCGGCGTCCACTCCTCGCTGCGCTCGAAGTTATGATGAAACTTGTGGCCAAACTTCGTGGCAACGATCCAGTGCGCGCGATCATGGGCGATGGCCTTGCCCACCAGCGACTCCGACAGATGGTCGCCATAGCACTCAGCCGTATCGACCAGATTGATGCCAAGCTCCCTGGCTCGGCCAAACATCCGCTCAACCTCACTTGACGGCGGTGGCGGGCCCCACTCTCCGCCAAATTGCCACGTCCCGACACCGACCACCGAGACACGCAACCCAGTTGTTCCCAAGCGTCGATATTTCATGCGCCTGCTCCTTTCCTGGTACCGGCCGCACCGTCCATGCCCAAAACCGGTGCCGCATACCTTACCATACATCTTACGGCCTGAA
>JADDQF010000097.1 GCA_016781505.1 bacterium | reverse complement strand
GGCTTGATCGCGCTGACAACCGCGCAGGGCTGGCGCACGGCCATGTTGGCGCTTGCCGGAACCATGGTGCTGCTGCTGCTGCCAGTCGCCGTGTGGATGCGCGACCGGCCACAAGATGTTCATCTGCGCCCCGTCGGCGACGATGGAACAGCGGATTCGCGGATCGATCCAAGTCCCGCCGTTGGCACAGCCCTTAGCACAGCCATTCGCACTCGGGATTTCTGGCTGCTGGCCGGCAGTTTCTTTATTTGCGGCTACACCTCAAACGGGTTGATTGGCACGCACTTGTTGCCACACGCGTTGGAACATGGGTTTACGGAAGTTGCAGCGGCCGGAGCGCTCGGGCTGATGGGCATGATGAACATCGTGGGCACCCTGGCTTCTGGTTGGTTGACGGATCGCTACGACAATCGCAAGCTGCTGGCCACCTATTACGGCTTCCGGGCGGTGGCAATCGCCGCGCTGCCGTTCGTCGTCGAAATTCGTGGCTTGTTGATCTTCGCCGTGTTGTACGGCCTTGACTGGATCGCCACCGTGCCGCCGACCGTTAATTTAACGGCACAGCGCTACGGCAAAGCGTCGCTCGGCACGATCTTTGGCTGGATCTTTTGCGCGCACATGGTTGGAGCGGGCGTTGCGGCGTATGCCGGCGGCTTTTTCCATGATTTGTTGGGTAATTACCAGCTGGTCTTTATATCGGCCGCCGTGCTTGGCTTTATTGCCGTCGCGCTGTCGATGACGATCACGCGCCGACCCCTGGCGGCAGCTGCTACATAGCGCCAGCAACGAAGCAGTGTGCCCATCACGGAGTTAGGTAGTCTTGTCCCGCAAAACCCTGCCAGGAATATGGCAACGGTATGCAGGTCGCGCAGCACGCGCCTCACTAGGGTAGGTCCATGTGCCTGGATCAGCAATAGGCTCCTGGTCCCAGCATCAAACTTCAGCTTGTACGTGCGTGGTGCGGTTGATGCCGGCTAACCGGCAGCCGCGTCTCCTTGCTATTGCCCGCTGTGCAAGCCAGATCCTTTATTGAATCATGCGCACGCTTGGGTCCCACGCGTACCTCTATGCAGGGCATGGCTGGATAGGCCGACCAGCGGGGCTCGTACGCTGCCCCAGAGAGGGGGCCGATCGCACGTTGTGCAGCAGAGAGTTGCGGAGGTGCCGGTGCTAGCCGCAGGCAATGACCTCGTGTGGTTGCTGGATCGCCCCGGGCCTGTCCCCAGATCACTCGAAGCCGCGAGCCTAAGATGAGCACGCGCCGAGGCAGGAGCTTGACCCTTCACGTGGGCGGCGGCCTGCCCTCCGAAACCCGCATGCCTTTGCTAGCTTGGTGAAGGCGCAGCGTGGTGCGGTAGGACAAACCGTTAGGCGCGTCCTGCAGCATGGCCCTGGAGGAGCGGGACCAATGGTGCTACCAATGCTGTGGTGACTACTCTAGAATAGCACCTACCTGGACATCACTGCACACAGCTGTATCAATGCCTAACCAGCCCAGTCAGATCAACCCGATACACCAGAGTCGGGCCGGTTCGCACGTCGGAGCGCCTAGCAATCCATCACTATTGTCGCACTTAGGAGCATCTTCAATGAACCCCTCAACCCTTGTTCGCCGTTGTCGCCGCGCCCTCTTGCTGGGGAGCGCCTTGACCATGCTGATCGCCCTGCCCGCCTACGCTGATAATGTAACCGGCTCCGCAACCGTCACCGCCGGAACTCTAGCCATGGCCGCCACCGACCCGCCGACACTGACCGCAACCTTGAACGGCACGGATCAGAACGTGACCGATACGATTACCATCGATGCGCAGGACAACACCGGCTCCGGGGGCGGCTGGAAGCTGCAGGTCACGTCGACGACCTTCAGCACCGGTGGCGCCACTCCCAAGACGCTTGCAACCACGGCCACGGCGATCACGGGCGTCACGAGCATCTGCGACGCCGGTACGTGTACCGCTCCGACGAACGGCGTTACCTACCCACTGACAGTTCCCGCCGACGGGACGGCCCCGGCCGCAGTGTCGTTCTTCACAAGCGCGGTTAACACCGGGATGGGCGACTTCACCATCACCCCGACTTTCCGCGTGACGGTGCCGGCCAATACCTATGCGGGGACCTACACCAGCACCATGTCGATTACGATCGCAAGTGGGCCGTCCTAAGCAGCGTGACGCCCGGAGCGGGTAGCATGGGCCTGGCAGCGGTGGCTGTCAGGCCCACGGTTGCGCTTAGCCGTCGCGTTGCGAGCGGCACTGCCATGTGAGGAGATAAAGTACCATGACCAACGTTATTCGACTGCTCCCGGCGCTGCTCCTGGTCGCGTTGCTGATTGCACCCGGCGGTAGCTTTGCTCGCGAGGGCGACAGTGCAGTGTTCAGCTTGCAACCGGTCCGGTATGATCCCGAGCGGCCTGCGACGCAGTCATACTTTATCTATGATGCCCATTCCGGCCAGCGCTTCACCGACGAGGTGCGGATCAGGAACACCGGCACGCACGCAGGGACGGCACGCCTCTACCCCGTCGATGCGACGACCGGGCAAAACAGCGGCCCGGTGTACTTATCCCAGGCCGACCCGCGGCATGATGTTGGCGCGTGGATGAAGCTGGAGCAGACGGAGGTGTCCCTGGGGCCGGGTGAGGAGCGAATCATCCGCTTCACAGTTGCTGTTCCCCCCGACGCGCGTCCCGGACAGCATCTCGGCGCCCTGGTCGCCGAGGACATCAAGCTCAAACAGGGAAACACGCAGGGCGCGCTCCAGATCAACCTGCAGCGAAGGATGGCGCTGGCCGTCCAGGTCAATCTGCCTGGGCCGGTCGTCGAGAAGCTGGTGCTTACCAACGTTGAGTCCGCGGTGCAGCAGGGCTACCAGCTGCTACTCCTCGGCCTGCGCAATGACGGGAGCGAGATGGTCAAAGCAACCGGCACGCTGCGCGTCACGGATGCCGCGGGCCAGGAGGTCCAACAGCTCGCGCTGACGCTTGATTCGCTGCTCCCTGAGACCGAGATTGACTACTCGGTGCCGGTAGCGACGCAAGCGCTTGCGGCCGGGGACTACCACGCGGTGGTCGATCTGACGTATGGGAAGCAGGGGACGGTACACTACGAGACGACCTTCACGATCACGAGCCAGCAGGTGGCCCAAGTCTATACGGCCGCCGGACAGCAACTTCCACCGCTCGCGCCGGGTGCGACACTGGCACCTGCGCTCAACGGGACGCCACGTTTGATGATGGTCCTGGCACTTTTCGTGTCAGCAGCCATGGCCATTACGGTGTTCATACGGAAGCGTCGTGCGACGTAAGCGTACGGCTCGCTGATGCAGGCATGTGCGCTGCACCTAATCGTCCTATGTTTATGCCGGTCATAACGCCAATACCAATGTCATTATGTTCGCCGGCAGGTCCTAATTCGTGCGTACGCGTGGGCAACGCTCGCGGGAGCATGGCTCACGAACGGAGCATCGACGGCCGTGAAAGCGTAGCAATTATCGTGCATCTAGCACTGTTTATGTCAAGCAACGCCAAAAAACACGAATCGATGCGATCGCCCTGGTAGCCCTGCTGCACCGTAGAATGCCGCCTCCTTTGGCTAGTCCACAACCCGATTCGTGGTAAGATCGAACAGGGACGCTGGAGGAGGAGCGTGGCATGGCGGCGACTATGTTTGAATCACGGCCGATCCCAGGCCCACAACTGCGGCGGGTCGGTGGCTACCGTGGCTATCTGCGCGCCTTTGAACGCGAGCCGTTGGCGTATGTCAAGGAAACATTTCAAGCGTATGGCGCCGTGAGCGGGCTGGTAGCTGGAGACACACGTCTTATATTTGCGCTCGGCTCTGCCGGCAACGAACGCCTCCGCGCCGATCCCCGTTTATTTGGACCGCCTGCCCCAGAAACACGTTCTGCTGGACTGACAAGCACGACCATTGCCCGCTTGGCCGCTTGGTCACGTACACGGGAGCACGACCAGGAGCTCGCGCGCGCGTGGCGGGCGGAACTAGCAAATCCGGCAGCTTCTCCTGCATACCAACATCTCGTGGTTGAAACAGCCGAGCGTGTTGCGGAGCGTTGGGGACTTGGCCAGCAGCTCGATCTGCTGTATGTTTCCCGCCGGCTCCATCTGCGCATTTTGTTCAAGGCGCTGCTTGGCATAGATCCAACGAACGAGCCTGGCGCTACCCTGCTCGACCAGTGGACCAATGTGTTGGCTTGCCGGCAACCGGGCTGGCTGGCGCGGCTGACAGAGCTCGCTCAGCGCCGCACGGATCGCTTGTTTGAACAGGTTGTGCTTGCCCGCATGGGACAAGCTCCTCAAAGCGACAGCGCGTTTCCCGGCGACTTCCTTTCCCGGCTTGAGGGCGAGAACGATGCCGAAAGACACGCGAGTGATCGCGAAGCACGGATCAAACAGGTGGCGGGCCTGGTGCACCAAGCCGAAACGATCCTAACCAGCGCGCTGGTCTGGACGATCGTGTTGTTGGCGCAACACCAACGTGTGCTCAGCGATGTCAGGGCTGAGCTTGATGCGGTTGAGGCCGACCATCAAGTATCAACCGGCCACTCATTTGTGGCAGCCGAGCGTCTGCCACTGCTTGAACGCGTTATCAAAGAAAGCCTGCGCCTGCTGCCTCCACTTAGTCTGGGTTTGCGCCAAATGGCAGCGCCGGCAGATATTCTGGACTACGCCTTACCGCCGCAAGCTGCGGTGCTGTACAGCCCTTATCTCACCCACCAGCTGTCAGGGTTGTTTGTGGCGCCGCGCCGCTTTCGGCCAGAGCGCTGGCTTTACATCGAGCCGACCGCGGATGAGTATTTGCCGTTGGGCCTGGCTGACGACAGCGTTCTTGACCTGCCGTTTGTGATGCTGCATACAAAGCTTGTATTGGCGTTGTGGCTGCAACACGCTCGGCTTGTGCTTGCACCCTCGACACGTATTGACTACCGTCTGCAGCCGCTGCTGTTGCCTCAAAACGCTGTTCCGATGATTGTAGCGCCACGGGATCGCCCACAACGACTGCGGCCTGTGCGCGGCAGCATCACTACACTGGTAGATTTCGAGGGCTAAAGGTTTCCTCCCTGGAAAGGACATGCTACGTCGGCAATGCGGCGGAATAGCGGCACTTCCTAGACGGATGGACCGCCATGTACGCCTCCGTATGGCTACAAGTAGCGTACGCATATGCCCAGCCTTATCTTCGGGCCGGGCCTTGCCCAAGCTCTTCCAAATCCGCCATTTGCAGGGTCAGTGCATCAATGGAAACTTGAATCTCACGAAGGGAGAGCCCAAGAGATAGCAATAAGAGGAGCAAGCTGCCGGCGAAGATCCATTTACCGAGGGTCGGTTGGCCCGCAAACAAGACAAACATGCACAACACGCAGAAGAAAAAACTGGACACCCCGCAGGCCTGCATATTGCGAATAATGACGATGCGATAGCGCAAGTTAGCTAACTGTCCGAGAATCTTGGGGTCAGGCTCCGCTTTGTAACGCGCATATAACTCCCGCATAAGGGCGGCAAGCGTCAAAAAGCGATTTGTATAGGCCAAGAGTAACAGGGAAATGGCTGGAAAGAGCAGGGCCGGGGTCGTCAACGTCAGTTCCATCGGGTCCTACTCCACTGTGCTCAGGCTTGTAGCCGTACCCTATTGTAGCACGGGCTCTTTCACTGACGATCCAAGCAGCAGGCGGACGTCCAAGCCGTCGCTCATGCAGCCTGCTCAAATGTTGCGCAAAAATAGACCCACCAAGCACGAACGCAGATGCCGTCGGCGATTCCATCACCTGCCATAATGGTGCAAGGTAATTCACCACGAATGTCACTCGCAATCAGCACTGGTTGCGGATATGCGAAAGCAGTACATCCGGTTGGGCCAGCCGCATATTCGGTCACGCCAACCTCCAACGCAAGGAAATCAAAAGCGAGATTAGAATGAGCATCAGGAACGCTTGGGGTAAGCACTGTTGTATCATTCGCTGGCGGCGTTCCCGTCATAGTGGGTGCTCCTGGCCTACACTTGAGGGTTGACCGCAGCAGTGTATATCCTACCCCATGCCGGGAGCCAAGTTGTGTACGTGGACGCCAGTGCTTGCTCCCGCGCTGATTCGCGCGTTGGAACCGGATGACCAAGAATAAAGGAGCGTTGCGTGGAACGGATTGGACTTGTGGGCCTGGGACGGATGGGCACGGCGATTGGGGAGCGACTCCTGGCTGCTGGATTACCGCTCGTCGTATGGAATCGAACGCCTGGACGCGCCGAGGCACTTGTCACTGCGGGGGCGACGCTTGCCCCTAGCCTGCCCGAGCTAGCCGCTACTTGTACGGTCGTGCTCACTATTTTGACTGATGACGCTGCGATCCAGGCTGTGTACAATCCCGTGGATGGACTGCTTGCGGCTGATGTGAGTGGACGGCTGTTTGTGGAGATGAGCACCGTCCGAACCAACACCATTCAACGCCTGGGCCAAACTCTTGCCGCCCGTGGCGCCGCTCTTGTAGATGCACCCTTGTCCGGCTCACTAGTCCCGGCCAGGCAAGGCCAACTACTGGCGCTGGTCGGCGGAACAGCGCAGGATGTAGCCCGAGTCCAACCAATCCTGGGAACTTTTTGCCGCCGCGTGGCGCATCTTGGCCCTACCGGCAGCGGCACCACGATGAAGCTGGTGCTGAATCTGCCCATGGCGATCTATTGGCAGGGCTTAGCGGAAGCGTTAGCGCTGGGCAGTCAGTTCGGCTTGGAGCTAGCGCCAATGCTTGAGCTGATCGTCGATAGTCAAGCCGCGATCGGCGCGCTGCGTCCTAAAATTCCGGCGATGCTGGGCGAACCAGGGGAGGTCGCGTTCGACGTGACCGGCGTGCGCAAAGATTTGCTGGCAATGATCGAGACCGGGCAAAGCCTAGGCGTACCAATGCCGGCAGCCTCGGCCGCTCTGATTAATTGCATGGCGGCAACTGCAGCGGGGAAAGGACAGGCCGATTTCGCCGAACTGATCCCGTACTACATCGCCGCGGTGCGGGCAGCGACCAAACGTTGAGCAATCGTTACATAGCCACCGAAGGCTGAAAGGCAGCCACGATCATGCCAAAGTAGGTGGGCGCCTCATAGCTCAACACCTCGCCGCGTAGGCCCGCCTCTTCAAGCACACCCGCCAACACCAACGTTTGCCACAGGCCATCGATGGCGGCAGCCTGGGCTTGGTCCTCCGGCAGTGCGACGAGACTATCCAGTGCGCCTGCGTCAAAGGCCTCAAGTACCAGCCGATCGACAAGGGCGGCGGCAGGGCTGAAGCCGTACGGGCCATCCGCACGATGCGTATGCGCCCAATCACACGATGCAATACACGCAACGCGCCGCCCGTTGGCCATCGCCGCACGAGCCACACAGCGCCCAAACTCGATCAGCGACGTTCGCGGCAGTTTGCGGGATGGCGAGATCAGCACCAGGGACGGTCCCACATCTGTTGACGGCACCTCCGCCAATACGTCACCATGGCCCAGCTGATTGCGGCCATGGCCAAGGAACCAGAGCGGAACAAGGGTACCCCAATCCAGCGGCATGCCGCTCTGCTCACGCTGGTTGCCACCAAATCCTGCCAGTGCGATGGGTATTTCCCTTGAATGAGCGGCAGCCGCGATAGCATCCGTTAGCGGAATATCGACCGGCACGTTGAGCTCGACCTGCCGACCCTGCCAGCGCAGCGTTCCGGCAGCCCGCCCGACCGCCGCCAAACATATCGCGCCTTCGACGCGCATCCCATGTGGCGTTACCACGACAAGCACCTCGGGCTTTGCCGCCGCACAGCGCCGCCCGAGCTCCTGCATGGCCGCGCGTGTCGTCAACCCTCCGTCGGCATCGGGGCTGAGCTCAGGAATCAGTGCTACCCCGTGTGGCGCAACAGCCGCAAACACTATACCGGCCATCCAGGGCCCTCCTTCAGCAACGCGTATAGGTCGACACGCTGCTCCTGCTCCGTGTATCACGAACGAAGCGTGACAGGCGTGAGCGCTGCAAACTGTGACGACCCCCGGCATCAGAGCCGAGGGCCATCCGGACCAAGCGAAAAAATCGATTATGGAACTTGCTCAAGAGTGCTGCGCAACCTCCCGAGCCACGCAGCGTGGTCGGGCGCTTAAACGTGTACCTCAGCCTCTGCCAGATCGGATGCACCCCCTTTGGCAGCAGTCAGCAGCGCATCCAGCTGATAGTTAGCGTCGGCACCCATCTGTTGGAGATGCTGCACCAGCGCGTACCAGGCTTGGCCAGCATCTTCCACAGTCGCGTCGGCAGCTTCCTCGGCGCCACCGTTCACTGCCACAGTCGCGTCGGCAGCTTCCTCGGCGCCACCGTTAACAGCTACAGCCGGCGTTTGGGTTTGGATTGTCACCAGGGCGAGGGCGAGCATCGTGGACAGCAACTGCTCAAACGCTTCCTTGCTGAACCAGAGTATCCCCCGATGGCGATTAACCCGCAAAAACTGTTGCACTTCACTATCCTTGAGCCAGGACATCAGCACAGGATAAGCCCGCTTGGGATCGGAGACACGCTGCTGCAGCACTTCCTGGTTGCTTACCATCAGCTTGACCAGTGCTACACTCCGTGTTGCCTCGACATCGCTCTGGGCAAGGTCAAGGAACGTACTGGCCATGATCCTGCCCAGCAGCCACTCGTCGATCAAGCTTCGGCTGCGGCTGACATGATCCGCGTCGTTGGATAGCTTGCCAAGCGCATGAGTGAACAGCCAGCTAAAGAGTACGCCCCAGGTTTGGGGATTGTCGCCCAGGTCCAATGCCAGCGCGGCGCTATCGCCGGCACTCACAATGGATGTCTGGGATGAAGCGAGCTTCCGCGTCAGCAAAGGCAACCGTAGCATTGTCACGAGCTCTCGACGCAGCTCCTCGGTCAAAGCTGCCGTGTTGCCATTGCCGCCGGTCAAATCGTTGATGCCGACAAAAAGCTGTGCCACCTTCTGGTCAACCTCGGCCAGCAGCGGCTCAACCCCGTCCACCAGATTGGGCTCCTGCCCAAGCGCCGCCTGCTGTTCGGCAGCATCCGTGGATGCCGCGCTTGTCCCCCGTGCTGCGATCAAGCGCTGGAACAGCTCGGCGTTGACCAGCTCTTTGAAGGGCTGATGAACAGGCTGAAGGAAAATCTCCCGTGCTGCTTCATCCATACTCGGCACGCCACGGCCATGGAGATACGCTGCTAGCTGCGCGTACTGCTGCCAGTTCGTATCCTGAACTTCGCGAAAATCCAGAAAGACATGATGCTGATACGGACCGAGCTCAACCTGCAGGCCTTGCTCGCTGAGCTCACGGCTGTTGCAAATATACTCCAACCCTGAAACTTGATCACGAAAGATCGTGAAATAGTTGTCATCATGCTGCAGCGCGAGCCCGTCGCCCAACGTTTGGCGCTGTAGCTCCCGCTCGCCGTCCTGGCGGCGGGCCATGAACGCAGCCGACTGCCTTACAAAGCCGCGCACCGTCGCATACTTGTTGTGGTACACCACCAGCGCGCGCTCGTCGCCGTGCCGGTTAGAATAGGCGAAGACATCTTCCAGTACGTGGCCCTCGGGCGCCATAACATCATACAGCAGGAAGTGCTCAACATCGGCGAACAAGTAGCGGCGATGCATCAACGGAAAAATAATGCGCTCATGATGCTCCATTAAGCCTTCGTTCCGAGCTTCATCCCAATAGGCCCGCCGGTACTCCATGCCATACTTCTCGGCAAAGCCTTCGATCTGACCGTGACCCAACATCGGTAGGCCGGGCAGGGTCACCATCAGGGTGCAAATTCCGAAGTACTTATCGCCGCTGCCGAACTGTTCCACCGCGGATCGCTCGTCTGGGTTATTCATGAAGTTTACGTACCGCTTCAGAATTTCCGCATCGAACTCCAAGGTATTCTTCATCAGCACGCGGTACTCGCCGTTCTTTTCGTCGCGCAGCATGTTCATAAACGCGCTGTTGTACACGCGGTGCATGCCCAGCGTACGCACGAAATAGCCTTCCATCATCCAAAAGGCTTCGGCCAGCAGCAGCGTATCCGGCGCTTCGACCGCGGCCCGATCCACCACCTCGCGCCAAAACTCCTGGGGAATCAGCGCGTCGAACTGCGCTTTGGTCATGGCGTACTCGGAGCGTGATGCGATGGCACCACCAGTGCCCGGCTCGGGGAACCACAGCCGTTGAATATGGCGCTTGGCTAAGGTCATGGCGGCATCGAACCGAATCACCGGAAATTGCCGCGCAACATGCAGAATGGTCTGAATCACCGCCTCGCGCAGCTCGGGATTGAGGTAGTTGAGCTGAGCAGTGTCGTTCCAGGGCATGCTCGTGCCGTCGTTGCCGTGGTAGATATACTGCTCGCTGCCGGTGTGGCGATCCACGCGCTTAAAGACCACCGCCGCATCGCTGTGATTGTAGTAGTGGTCTTCCAGAAACACGCCGACGCGGTCATCCCACGACAGATCGGGACCATTGAAGGTGTAGGAGGGATACGGGCTGTATGGCAGGCTAATAAACCAATCGGGATGCTCGATCACCCAGCGTCCGTCAATGCCGGTATGGTTGGGCACCATGTCGCTGGCCAGGCGAATCCCGCGCTGCCAGGCTTTTTCACGCAGCACCGCCACGGCTCCCTCGCCACCCAGATCGTGCGCAATCACATAATCGTACAGCGAGTACGCCGACGCCACGGCATCGGTGTTGCCCATGATCTGCTTGATCGTGCGGGAAGCGGTGCTGCGCTCCCACAAGCCGATCAGCCACAACCCGGTGATGCCGTAACCGGCTAGCCGGTCCAGCTCCTCGTCTGGGATCTGATCCAACGTGTTGATCGGCCGTTGGTACTGCTTGGATAGCTGGTCCAGCCACACAAACGCATTTTTGGCAATCAGCACCAACCGCGGCATCCATTCACGGTCGGGCGTGAAATTTTCTTGTTCGTGCTCTTGTCCGGAGAAGTCGTAGGGCTGCGCATCACCCCCACCACCCGGCCCTGCCGGCCCCACAAAGACCAGCTTCGCTTCTTCCTTAATCAAATCCAGACTGCTCAACAGACGATAGGTGAATTTGCCAACCACGCCGCCAACCTCGCCCAGCAGAAATTCGAGCTGACCTGTGAGCGAGTGCGGACTAGCGAGGGCTGGATTGCGCAGCACGGCAAACAAGCTCTGATGCCTGGCAAGCCGCCCACCGCTGGCTGCAGTGCCCGTTCCTGCTCCCCCAGCAAACGCCGGCTGTCCGTCAAAGAACTGCTGCAGGCCGGTTATGATGTTGGGATATACGGTCTGTCGTTCCAAGCGCTCGTCGTCAAACAATTCGATAAATGGCTCAAAGGCGGGATTGGCGTTGGCCAGCCACAGCATGAGCATTTCTTCCAGCAGCACCTCACGATTGGGAATGGCATCGGTGCTGCCCTGTATGTACGTCGGCAGCTCAAGCTCGCCGCGGTAAACGGCCAGCGGCGGAAAGTCTTCGGCGAACGCATGTAACGCCGCGTCGACGTTGGCACGACTGAGGCGCTGGTCAAGATATGCGAGCGCTTGCTGCATGACCTGTGGATTTTGCTGTGCACGGTAGCGCTCCACAATCAGGTGCAGCATCTCGTCGATCATGCCCATCGCGTTTACCTGTCCGGCGCTAACGGCTTGTTCGGGAAAGTTCACCAGATCGCGCTTGTCGTTGATCTTTTGGGCAAACACGCGAGCACCGTGGAAGTTGGCAAAGACTACATTCCCGCGTTGTGAGAACAGCGCCTCGTCGAATTGATACAGATCGCGGGCGGTGCGCGAGACATGAAATTCCATTGTTCCACTGCGCCTACGTTCGTGATGCGCCATACTAAGCCTCCGCAAAATATGAAGCGGCCTGCTGTGCAGCTGATAACAGTCCGCGCTGAAATGTATCGTGGCGACCGGACAAGCACTACGTCCCGGTCTCGGGTTGTTGCCGCAAAGGTCGTGCCGCGGGATCACCAACGGCCGGTTCAACCTCATGGAAAGGATGCTCATGCACTATCATGAGCACGCCTCGATACGTACGCGAACGCGCTGGTAGCAAGCCGAGGCTTACGGCGCCATATCAAGCAGGATCATCAGGTTAGCGCCTGCGTGCTGCGGCGTGACAAGCGTGCCTGTCGCCTGATTCTCAGCCGTGCCACCCTCAATCGAGCGCACGCTGCGGTCGCCGACAAGCAGGACGCGCCAGTTGTTCAGCGAACCAGTTGGCTCTACGGTAATCGTTCGGCCTTCCCGCTGCAGCTTGAGGGATGCCAGCTCGTCACCACCCAGCGACGGAATTGTCGTGGTGATGGGCTGCCCTTCGGCTAGTTCATACACCTGTAACGTCACACCTGCTGCATAGTTGTAGTCGGGCCGATCCGCGCGGTCGCCCACGGCAATCACGGAGTTGGGGCGCACCAGCAACGGCACACTCAGCACATCATGTGTTTCATGGATCCAGCCCGGACCTTCCAGCACCTGGCCCGTCAAGAAATGCGTCCAGCGCCCAGCCGGCAGGTAGTACGAGACCGACCCGTCGTACGAGAAGACGGGCGCGACCAGCAGCGAGTCGCCGAGCATATATTGGCGATCCAGGTAGCCGCAGGTCGGATCGTCAGGAAAATCCAACAGCATTGCTCGCATCACGGGCACGCCCGTACGCGCCGCTTCAACGGCCTGCGCGTACAGATACGGCATCAGGCGGCACTTCAGGTTTGTGAATTGCCGCAGCACATCCACGGCCTCCTCGTCGAAGACCCACGGCACCCGATACGAATGACTGCCGTGCAGCCTGCTGTGCGACGACAGCAGCCCGAACGCGATCCAGCGCTTGTACAGGTCGGCGGGCGGCTTGCCCTCAAAGCCGCCGATATCATGGCTCCAAAATCCAAAGCCCGACAAACCCAGCGACAGGCCACCCCGTAAACTCTCGGCCATCGACTCAAAGGTCGAGTCGGAGTCACCGCCCCAGTGGACGGGAAACTGCTGGCCGCCGACCGTCGCCGAGCGTGCAAACACGACGGCCTCGCCGCTGCCCCGGTATTCCTGCAGTACATCAAAGACCGTCTTGTTATACAGATAGGCGTAATAGTTGTGCATTTTGACTGGATCGGAGCCATCGGCATACACCACATCAGTCGGGATGCGCTCGCCAAAATCGGTCTTGAAGCAGTCCACGCCCATATCGAGCAGGGCGCGCAGCTTGTCGCCAAACCAGCGGCAGGCATCCGGATTCGTGAAGTCCACGAGTGCCATACCGGGCTGCCACAAGTCCCACTGCCATACATCGCCGTTCGGTCGCTGGAGGAGATAGCCCTGCTGCATGCCCTCGGCGAAGAGCGGCGAGCGCTGGCCGATATACGGATTGATCCAAACACTGATGTGCAGTTCGCGATCCTTGAGGCGCTGCAACATGCCGACAGGATCGGGAAAGGTACGGGGATCCCACTCAAAATCGCACCAATTGAACTCGCGCATCCAAAAGCAGTCGAAGTGGAAAACGTGCAGCGGCAAGTTGCGGTCGGCCATGCCCTGGATAAAGCTGGTCACAGTCGCTTCGTCATACGAGGTGGTGAACGACGTCGTTAGCCACAGCCCGAAGGACCACGCCGGCGGCAGGGCCGGTCGTCCGGTGAGCGCCGTGTACTTTTCCAACACCTGTTTCGGCGTGGGGCCGTAGATCACAAAATACTCAAGCGCGTGGCCGGCGACGCTGAATTGAACGCGTGATACCTTCTCCGATCCCACCTCAAACGACACGTTCTCGGGATGGTTGACGAAAACCCCATAGCCGCGATTGGTGAGGTAAAAGGGAATATTCTTGTACGCCTGCTCGCTGCCGGTGCCGCCATCGCGGTTCCAGATGTCGACCACTTGGCCATTCTTGACAAAGGGCGTGAAGCGCTCGCCAAGGCCATACACCTGTTCGCCGACCGCGAGCGCGAGCTGCTCGTGCATAAAGTGACCCTCGCCCTCCAGCTCCACCGCGCCCATACCGCGGAAGCCGCTGCTGGTCACAACCTGCTCCCCTGCAACGAAATCGACGCGCCACGTTTCCGTACGCGATACCCGTACCGATAGGCCACCGCTGGTCAACGTTGCAGCGTTAGCGTCGACCGCTGTCGTTACGTCGGGGCTTTGTTCAAAGAGCGTGAACTCAGGTGTTTTGGGCTGCTGTCCCGCAAAATGGGTCAGCTTGACTCGAATAACATCCGGCAGCGGTGAGGAAAAATGTATCGTCAGCAACGGACCTTTGAGCGTGTCACCCCGATGAAGAATGCGCTGTGTGGGCGCGTACACGGTTAAGGAGTCAGGCTGCGACACAACGTCATAGGCCTCCGCAGGATACGCGGCGTCAACACCTTCTCGCATCAACCAGTAGCCGTCCGTAAATTTCATCGTGCGTTTCCTTCGGTTTCATCCAAAGTCGGCTGAGCATGCGTGTGACCACCAGAGCCGCGACGAACCAACACACCTCCCATACTGCTTGCCCATCGGTTCGCGGGATTGGCATCTTTCGCCGTCGCTGCGCCACACCCATAAAGCTAGCAGATTTTACAACAAAGCTTACCTGCTCAGTTTTTCCGTCAATTTGCATCTTGGGGACAATGTCGTACCCTATAGCGCAAGCTGGAACGTCCGCTGTTTCGCTGTGCCACGCACTGTTGTGGCCTTGCCTGGAATAAGCTAGAGTTGTCAGCTGCCCGATGACGAGGAGGGCGACGAACGACAAAGTTTGCCTTAGTTGCTCCGCAGCTGGCAGGCAGCCGACGTTAACCAATGGTTACCGGCGTTGCTCTGAGGGAAATTCACCTCCTTTGGCCTGTGTTCGCCAATACTCGCGCTTCCCGGCAAGCATCACCTAATGGAAGGAATACACGGATGGCTCATCCACTGCCCAAAAACCGCATCTGGCTGCAACATAACATCTCCGAGCCGGCCTTCGGCGCTGACGGCAAGCATATCTTCTACATCCGCACCGGCGACGGACGACCGAACCTCGTTCGCCAAGATTTGCAAACAGGCTTGACCGAAATCATCGTTGCCGAGCCGTCGCCGCGCGGCAATGTCGGCTACGGCGGCGCAGCCTACGCCATTCGTGGTAACCTGCTTGTCTTCGCGGCGGGCGGCCAGCTATGGCGACTTGATCTTGCAACGGGAGCACAACGTACGCTCACGCCCAAGTACGAAGGTCTGGCCGCGCCCGCACTTTCAGCCTGTGGCCGGTATGCGGCCTGTGTGATCGAGCTGGATGGCCACGCGGAAATTATTGTGACCGATACAGCCGGCGAACAGCTGCCGATCAAGGTTTCATCGGCACCAGCCTTCGCCGCCAACCCGACCTTTGCGCCGGATGGTAAACGTCTCGCGTGGATGGAATGGGCTGCGGACAAGATGCCCTGGGATGAGTGCGCTCTGCGGATCGCGCGCTTCGCCCAGCCGACCACGGAGGGGGCGGTAACTGCAGCGCTGCTGCCGCTCGTGACTGACACGCTTGCCACACCCAATGTGTCGTATGCTAATCCGCAGTGGAGTTCGGACGCCGATCACTTCGCGTACACATCCGATCAGAGTGGGTGGCGCTCGCTGGTCATTGCCGATGCGGATGGTCGAAACGGCGAGCAGGTCGACACCGGGCGCGGCGAGATCGGGCTACCAGACTGGATTCAAGGCCAGGCTGCCATCCGCTGGGGCGCGGGCGGGCGCTGCTACGTGGTGCGGCGCGACCGTGGCACAGCTCGGCTGCTCTGTATCTCGCCCGACCGTTCGGTTACGGAGCTCCAATCGACCTGGACCAAATTCACGGACATTGCGGTGCACGGCGGGGCGACCGACACGCTGCTCTACATTGCCGCTACGGATACGCATCCGACCGCGCTTGTCTCGCGGCTTGACAACGCGGAGGTGGTGCGCGCCGGCACCACTGTTGGCCTCATCGACAGCGCTGGCCTGGCGCGCTCCGAAATCGTGGAGTGGCCCGCGCCGGATGGTACACCGGTCTATGGCCTCTTGTATCGCGCCCGCCGTGGCACCGGCCCTCGGCCACTCCTGGTCTGGATCCATGGCGGTCCGACCTCGGAGGTTCAGCAAGGCTGGGACGCACAGGCGCAATATTTTGCCAGTCGCGGCTGGCATTACCTTGCCGTCAACTATCGGGGTGGAACGGGCAGCGGCCGCGCGTATCAAGACCTGCTCAACGAACAGTGGGGCGTGGTCGATGTGGAGGATGCGCGGGGTGGGGCGGAACACCTGATCGCGGAAGGCGCGGCGGACCCACGCCGCGTGACGATCGGCGGCGGCAGCGCTGGCGGATACACCACCTTGATGTCGTTGGTTCGCCACCCCGACTTCTGGGCCGCGGGCGTCTCGCTGTACGGCATCGGCAACCTGTACGATCTGCAACTCGGCGCCCACCGTTTCGAGGCACGCTACAACGAGATCCTGGTCGGTCCACTCCCCGAAACCGCCGACCGCTGGATTGAACGCTCAGCTCTGACACATGTTAAGCGGACCAAAGCACCGGTGCTGCTCTTTCATGGCAAAGAAGACACCGCGGTGCCGTATCAACAGTCGGTGGAGTTTGCCGAGGCAGTTCAGGCGCAAGGCGGCATCGCCGAGCTCGTCTTGTATGACGACGAGGGCCATGGCTTTCGCAAAGAGCGTAATCGCAAAGATGTGATTGAACGAATGGAGCGGTTTTTGGAGAAGTATGTGATTAACTTGCAGGGGCGGCGGAGCTGAAGCGGCGTCTCCGTTGACGCTGCCGTTCAGTGGCGTTAGCGGTATAACCGGTTATGGTTGAGGCTGCGGTACAGCCGCAGGGCCTGCTGCATGGAGCGGTCGATTTCCGAGACGGATGCTCGCAGGTGCGACTGGCTGTCAAGAATGGCCAGCTCCACCCGACTGAGCGGCTGGTCGTACATGATCCGCAGGCAGACCGCAACCAGGTCGCCGTCAAGCACCCCACGCTGAAGTAGCCACAACAAACTAACGCTGCCGGTAGCGCCGGTCATCGCTAACGCAGCGGAGTGCAGCAGGAGGCCAACGATGCACAGGCCACATAAGATTGCGCCTACGCTGTAGGCAATGATGCGATTGCGGAGCCGTACCTGCCGCAATGTTGTCCACATCTGCCAGTAGATGGGATGAACTTGACGATCATCGAGCATGTGTATTGTTCGCGGCTTCAAGGCATTCCCCAAAAGCCACGCCTCCTTTACCTGAACGAGACCATGCACGCCACAGCGTGAACGTGCTGGACCACGACGCACGTATAGTGTACCGACGTAAAGCACGACGGCAAGATCCGAAAGACCTATTGCGGGGTATTCTTCGGTGATTGGCCGCGTGGGCCAGCACAAGTGCAGCCACCCGAACCTTGCTCCGGTTTCGCTGCACTATCAACCAGCGTGCCACCACGACGCCCTAAACGACCCACCTCCCGCAAGCCATGGGGCTCCGAGAGGTGGTCCGATCATCCACCATGTTTATTCTTTGTTGGTGGCCGTGGCCTTAATCAGCTCGCGGTTCAACATCGAAATAAAGTCCATGCTGATCTCTTTGGGACACGCGATGGAGCACTCGCCAATGTTGGTGCAATGCCCAAATCCCTCGTCGTCCATCTGCCGCACCATGTCGATCACGCGCTTGTGACGCTCGGGCTGGCCCTGCGGCAGCAGCGCCAGATGCGAGACTTTGGCGGCGGTGAAGAGCATGGCCGAAGCATTCGGACAGGCGGCCACGCACGCGCCACAGGCGATACAAGCGGCGGCGTCCATCGCCAGGTCCGAGTTCTCCTTGGGCACCGGAATAACATTAGCCTCCGGGGCGCTACCGGTCGACACCGAGATATAGCCGCCCGCAGCAATGATCCGGTCAAAGGCACCGCGGTCGACAATCAGGTCTTTGAGAACCGGAAACGACCGCGCGCGCCACGGCTCGACATAGATCGTATCGCCGTCCTTGAAGCTGCGCATATGCAGCTGGCAGGTCGTTGTAGCGTGCTCGGGACCGTGTGCCATACCATTAATCATCAGGCTGCACATGCCGCAGATGCCTTCGCGGCAGTCGTGGTCAAACGCAATCGGATCCTCATCTCGCGCGATGAGCTCCTGGTTGACGATGTCCAGCATCTCCAAAAACGATGTATCAGGGCTAATGTTCTTAACCTCGTACTTGACCATCTGGCCCTTGGCGGTGGCGTTTTTCTGCCGCCACACCTGTAACGTCACATTCATCTATTTGCTCCACACCAGGCTTCAGGCGACAGGTAACAGGCATCAGCCATACGCCACTACTTGTTGCCTGAAGCCTGTTACCTGAAACCTATTTATAGCTCCGTTGGGCCAGCTGGACGTTCTCAAAGGAAAGCGGCTCGCGATGCAGCACCGGCTGCTGATTAAGGCCGCGGAATTCCCAGGCCGCTACGTAGGCGAAGTGGTCGTCATCGCGCAGCGCCTCACCTTCCTCGGTCTGGCTTTCTTCGCGGAAATGCCCACCGCACGACTCGGTTCGATGCAATGCGTCAAGACACATCAGCTCGCCAAGCTCCAGGAAGTCGGCCACCCGCCCGGCCTTTTCCAGCTCCTGGTTAATGTTGGTTGCCTCGCCAGTGACTCTGACATTTTCCCAGAATTCCGCCCGCAGCTCCGGAATCTGCTCCAGGGCGCGCTTAAGACCCTGTTCGTTGCGCGCCATGCCGCACTCATCCCACATGATGCGCCCAAGCTCTCGATGGAACGAGTCGACCGAGCGCTTACCCTTAATGCTCATCAGCCGGTTCGTGCGCTCGCTGACGTCCTCCTGGACTTGCCGGAACTCGTCGCCGGCGAGATTGTAATCGCCAGGCTTCACCTGCGCGAGGTAATCGCCGATGGTGTTAGGCAGCACAAAGTAGCCGTCGGCCAAGCCCTGCATCAAGGCACTGGCGCCGAGGCGATTGGCGCCGTGATCCGAGAAATTGGCTTCGCCGATCACAAACAAACCGGGGATCGTGCTCATCAGGTTGTAATCAACCCACAGCCCGCCCATCGTGTAGTGCACGGCGGGATAGATACGCATCGGCACTTCGTATGGATTTTCGGCGGTAATGCGCTGGTACATGTCGAACAGGTTGCCGTAGCGCTCCCTGATCTTGGCCACGCCCAGCCGCTGGATGGCGTCGGCGAAGTCAAGATACACACCTAGACCGCCGGGTCCAACGCCCAGGCCGGCATCGCAAGCTTCCTTGGCGCTGCGGGACGAAATATCGCGAGGGGCGAGGTTGCCGAAGCTCGGATACTTGCGCTCCAGGTAATAGTCGCGCTCGGCTTCGGGAATTTCATGCGGTGGCCGCGTATCGCCCGGCCGCTTCGGCACCCACACCCGTCCATCGTTGCGCAGAGACTCGCTCATCAACGTCAGCTTCGACTGGTGCTCGCCGCTCACCGGGATGCAGGTTGGGTGGATCTGGGTGTAGCAGGGGTTGCCGAAGAAGGCGCCCTTGCGGTGCGCGCGCCAGATGGCGGTCGTATTACTGCCTTTGGCATTGGTTGACAGATGGAAGACGTTGCCGTAACCACCGGTTGCCAGCACCACCGCGTCTCCGGCATGCGCCTCGATCTTGCCGGTCACCATGTCGCGGGTGATGATGCCTTTAGCGCGGCCATTGACCACGACCAGATCAAGCATTTCGGTGCGGGTGTCCATCTCCACATTACCCAGCCCTATCTGGCGCTCAAGTTGCTGATACGCACCCAGCAGCAGCTGTTGGCCGGTTTGGCCGCGGGCATAAAAGGTGCGGGATACTTGCGCACCGCCAAACGAGCGGTTGTCAAGCTGGCCGCCATACTCACGCGCGAAGGGCACGCCCTGGGCGACGCACTGGTCGATGATGTTAACGCTGACCTGCGCCAGCCGGTAAACATTTGCCTCCCGCGCCCGAAAGTCGCCGCCTTTGATCGTATCGTAAAACAGGCGGAAGATGCTGTCGCCGTCGTTGCGATAGTTCTTGGCGGCATTGATGCCGCCCTGCGCCGCAATGCTATGCGCGCGACGTGGGCTATCCTGGTAGCAAAAGCACTTTACCTTGTAGCCTAGCTCAGCTAGCGAAGCCGCAGCCGAAGCGCCGCCCAAACCCGAGCCGACCATGATCACCGTGTACTTCCGCTTGTTGGCGGGGTTAACCAGCTTCATCTTGAAGCGATGCGTATCCCACTTGTCTTGCAGTGGCCCGGGCGGAATTTGGGCGTCAAGGGTGCTCTCAAAGCCCATTGAGCGTCGGCCGCCAACCTCGGTTGTGGCTGGACGCTGCTGTGTATCTGTTGCCATCAGCTATATCTCCGAACTAGCTCAAAAAGCCGGCTAGCACTGCCACCGGAATCAGAATATTGCCACCCGCGACCACCAGGGCCGTCAGCACCGAAAGTCCTCGCAGCAGACCATTCCACTTGCTGCTGTTGAGGCCCAAGGTTTGAAACATACTCCAAACGCCGTGGTATAGGTGGAAGCCAAGCGCGACCATGGCGGCGATATACACGACCGACACATACCACACCTGGAAGCCGCTCACCACGTTATGGTACACGTCGCCTTCGATAAAGTTGCCGTGCGCCGCGCCCGTGGTGAAGTGCAGGATGTGGTAAATCACAAACAGCAGAATGATAAGACCGCCCCAGCGCATGGTCAGCGAGGCATAGGTCGCTTGTTGCTTTTTGTGAAATACGTACCGCTCAGGCCGGCTAGCGCGATCAAGCATCGTCAGCTGCGTTGCCGCGACAATATGCACAACCACCGAGCCTAGCAGCACAATGCGCGCGATCCACAGCAGGACGCTGTACGGAAACAGGGGCTCGCCAACTGTACGGAGAAATTCTCCATATTCGTTGAGGTGTTGAGATCCAGTGAAGATTTTTAAGTTGCCCAGCATATGCGCGACCACAAAACCGACCAAAATCAGCCCGGTCAGGGCCATCGCAACTTTTTTCCCGATTGTTGACCGATACAGCGCGAGAGCCGGAGCCATCTGTGCATCCTTTTACTACAAGCCGATCAAAACATATGTGTATCGCGCTGAATGGCACCAGGCGTGCGCATACTCCGCTGCCATCACTGCGCAATGTCAAGCACTGGAGCGCAAGCAGAGCTTGGACCCGTGGTACTTTCAGCTGTGGCACAACGAACATCATATTCGGAATTTGCGGCGACGGCAAAGCAGGTAGGCGCGCCGTCATCCACTATGTGTCTACGGATATTTTACCACTGCAGATGCTCTTTTTGCGCTCGCATCAGCACATTTGGGCTCCATGCTGCGCAGTAGGAGGTATCGGTTCTTGAATGTAGGCCTTTCGCCGCACGTCTGCCACCTTCTTTGGCAGTGCTGTGGTTTCACTCGATAGTCCAATGGCCAGCTGCCGAACTCGCCGTACACTAAGCCCATCAGCCACCATAAACACTGCGGAAAAACGGAGGCAGCTCGGATTAATCAATATACAGCCCAAGAGCGAGGTATCGTATGACAGCTTCTGCATACCATCCGAAACCAACCATCGGCATGGCCGTAACGTTCAAATCCGAGTCATCGCAGGCGCTTGCCGGCATCCCTGCCCATATCAGCTATGTATGGCCGCGCTTCCGCTCAGGCGACTATTTAGTCACCCTGGAATACGCCGAGCCGGTCAAGTTCCGTAACTCGTTGATCAGGCATATCGACGCCTTTGTGAGTGAATTAGAGCAGCCCAAGGTGGGGCTCAACCATCAAGGCGGCAACGCGACCAACTCCACCACGGTGG
>JADDQF010000109.1:14929-21969 GCA_016781505.1 bacterium | reverse complement strand
CTTTTCACAAACGCAAGCCCATGCTCACAACATCGTCTCGTTGAAAGCCGAGGCGGGCGTAGAAGTCAATTACCGCGGCATTCGAGGCGCGGATCTGTACGTTGAGCTTGGGGCATCCCAGTTGCTTGAGCTGTGCCGTCGCAGCGGCAACCATACACCGCCCAAGGCCTTGCCGCTGCCGGTCCGGCGCAACGGCAAGATAGTTCAGCCAGCCGCGATGCCCGTCATAGCCCACCATAACCGTAGCAACAACCTCCTCATTAACTGTGCCTACCAGAAACAAGTCGGGCTGCACTTGCAACTTGAGCCAGATGTCATGGCGCGGGTTGTTCCACGGCACAATCAGGTTGCAGCAGTGCCAAAGCTGCACAACCTGTTCCTCGTCGCTGGGCTGATACGGCCGGATGTGGATGTGGGTGCTGGTCATGGTCACCCATTATACATGGCGGTCCAGCCCGGTCGACTGCATGCCGCTTTGCCGCGTTCGCCTCGGATCCGGGTGACGGCGTTAATAGCGCGATGGTCATGCCCATTACATCTGGAGCAATGACACCATACGACTCTATCCGTCCGACATACAGTCCGTACAGCGTCTGCGGACCGCGCTCGTCGCCCGATGGCGCGTTCCTGATTTTTGACGTCGTGCTCGACTATGAGCGCAACAAGGCAGCATTGTGCGCCATGCGCTTCGATCCGGACGGCCTGCCGGCCCAACATATCCGGCTCATCGATCACAAAGCAGGCACCGACTACTCCTGGCCACGTTAACCATGACCTGCCAGACACGAAGCTGCCTGGCCAAGATTGATGATTGGCGCTTTACAACGGATGGTTGTCTGGCACGGACGACACAACCTGTTAGCGCGCGTCCAGCATCGCTATCTGCTCGCCATCCAGTGCAAGATAGCGCTTCATTACATCGGCTGTCAGACAGGAGTGGACCGGCACAATCATGAGCAGGTCGCCGATCTGGAGCTGCTCGATCAATGACGCGGGCGCTGCGACAGTGCCGTGTTCTTGGGAGACCGAGGTCACGTACACATTAGCCTGCAACTCTCCCCAGCCACGCTCGTGCGGCAGCGCGACCTGGCCGAAGCACTTCCGGCCGTCAGGCAGCAGCAGCACATCCTTTGACAGGTGGACTGCGCCGCCGTACACCACCAGCTCGCCGCGCTCGGGATGCTTGGCAACCACCGGGCAAGCCAGCGCGACGGCGATATCATGCTCGGAACAGGAACCGATCGCGAGCTGCGTGAGATCGTAAAACACGAAATTGCCTGGCCGGATCTCGTCCACGCCCTCGAAGCGCTCCGCAACGCTGCAGGTTGGCGTATCGCCCAGCGACACGGCGACGTCGGGGAAGCCAGCTTGTTTCAGCTGTGCTTGCAACGCATGAATACGGGACATGCTTTCACGGTAGATCGCCAGCACCTCGCGTTGGGAGCGGGCCTGGTAACTATGGCCGGCATGGAACAGTAGCCCACGAAAACGTAGTTGCTTGCTCTCGCAAATGGCACGAGCTACTGCCGTAACTTTGGAGCCGTCAGACCAGGCAATACCAGTACGACCATAGCCGGTGTCAATCTTGATCCATACATCTACCGGGTGCAACAGGCGCGTGCTCAATGCCTCCACGGTTTCCGGCGACTCTACGAGCAATCCGAGGTGGACTCGTCCCGAGAGCTCATCAATACGCTGGATCTGCCGCACGTTAACCGGAAAGGCAATCGTGATGTCGGTCCAGCCATGAGCGGCGAAGTAGACGGCCATATCGACGGACGAGACGGTGATGCGGTGAACACCGGCGGAGCGGAACCACTCGCCAATTGTGGCCGACTGATGCGTCTTGAAGTGCGGCCGTAGTTGTACGCCGCTGGCTCGCGCTTTCTCGACCATCCGCGCAATGTTGTGCAGCACCCGCTGCCGATCAACCAACAGCGTCGGCCGCTCGATCTGTGAGTGCAGTGATTGATTTGGCTTGCTTATCGTATTGGTGGCGTGTTCAAGCATATAAAAACCCCTTTGCTGGCTGGTCGCTCTGCATTCGCCCTCGACTGTACCACAACGTGACAGGGGTGCGCCACAGATTGTCAGATTCGTCAGGTTTTTTCAAGGTGTTTATTGCTACTGCTTAATTCCAATGCGGCGCTGTTCATGGCAAGCTACCATGGAGCCCGGAACGGTGGCTTGATTGTCCTGTTGCGCATGCTCAACCGGACCTATAATCAGAAAGGTTTCTATGATCCATAACAGCCGACTCAAAAACCGTACAGTCAAAGTCAGCGCAGTGCTGCTGACCCTAATCAGCCTGATTTCGGTGCTGGGCTTGACGCCACAGCCAACAGCGGCTCAAGCGCAAAGCCAGCTTTGGGCGAGTGTAATAGGCCTGCCGGTAACTGTTCAGCTCCATGATGTTTTCATGGTCGACGAGCGTGTAGCCTGGGCCGTCGGCGAGGAGCGCGACCGGGGTGTGATTTATCGGCTTCACCTACAAAACGGGCGTTGGGAAGTGGCCTTTGAGACTGCCGCGCCGGCTCCGCTGCGTGCTGTCGTCGCGCTCCACGAGGCGAATGTTTGGGCGGTAGGTGATCGTGGAACCATCGTCCATAAGGACGGGTCTGGCTGGCAGATGCTCCCAACCCTGAGCTCCTCACCAAACCTGCGCACGATTCAGATGCTTGGGGCGGGCGAAGAAGGCTGGGTGGGTGGTTCCTTTCCACCAACGCCGGACGAGCAGGCGCCGCGACCAGCGCTCTTTCACTATCGGCAAGGGCAGTGGCAGCAGGACCCAGGCCTGGCTGGATCGGGGCAGATCGAACACCTGCACCTGGCGGCGGGCGCCGGCTGGGCTGTTGGCGACCACATCTGGCGCTATGCCGAGGGCAGCTGGACCGTTGAGGAGGAGCCTTTTGCGTGTGGCGAGAACTTTCCGTGTCCCCGGACCCTCAGCGCCGTTCGTGCGGTGAATGCGGACGAAGCGTGGGCGGTGGGGTCGCGCCATGCCATCTGTGCCGTCTGTGTCACACGGCCTCATGTGCTGCATCGTCAGAACGGCGTGTGGCAGCGCGTGCTCGACGTGCCCAGCGGCTCGACGAATCCTCAGTCCAGCGGCTCGTTTGAGGGTGCTAGCTTCGCTGCTGATGGCACCGGCCTGCTCGTCGGTTGGTATGATCGCGGCATCGTCGATTCAAACACGGGATCCTTTGACACGCGGGCTCGCCCACTGATTGTACGCTACCAGGGGCAGCAATGGCGTCAGGAAACCTTGCCGACGGATCGTGGCGCGCTGAATGCCGTTAGCCTGCTCGACTCAGGTCATGCGCTAGCCGTTGGCAGGGCCGGCCTGATCCTGGCCTATGGCTACGGAACGCAGCCGAATCCTGCCGCCCAGGTCGCCGATCCGCGTGATTCAAATGTGACGTATTTTGCGCCGGTTGGCCACACCTTGAAGGGATCGTTCCGGAGCTACTGGATGCGTAATGGCGGCTTATCGGTTTTCGGCTATCCCCTGACCGAAGAGTTTCGGGAGGTAAATAGCGATACAGGTCAGCCGTACGACGTGCAATATCTGGAGCGTCAACGCTACGAATTTCATCCTGAGCTGCGTGGCACGCCGTACGAAGTGTTGCTCGGTTGGCTAGGTGTGGAGATGCTGCAGCGGCAGGGTCGTGACTGGACCACCTTCGAGAAGGCCGCGCCGGCAGCGCCACACTTCTTCGCCGAGACCGGTCATGCTATCGCGCCACAATTCTGGGATTACTGGCGAACCCATGGCCTTCAGCTCGACGGGCAGCCCATGGTCACCGCCCAGGAAAGCCTGGCTTTGTTTGGTTATCCAATTTTGGAGCCGCAGGTTGAGACGAATTCCAGCGGTGATCGGGTGCTGACGCAGTGGTTTGAAAGAGCCCGCTTCGAGTACCATCCCCATAATCCGGCGCCCTACCAGGTGCTGCTGGGCCGATTAGCGGCCGAGCTGCTCATGGAGCGAGGCTGGTAACCTTGTTTGCGTGCATACCAGCCCCATTACCTCGTCACTGCATGGGAATGGGGTTGGTGGTTGCTACGGCAGCGGAGAAGGATCCTGACCCTGCGTAGTTACCTGCGGCAACAATACCTCCAGCGCATGGACGAGGGCATCGACGTCGGATTGGAGGTTGTATGCTTGAAGTGAAACCCGGACAAACTGTCGTTCCTGCCACGTCACGATTGGCACCTCGATCCCAAACTCGTCGTATAAGCGACGCTTAAGAGCCACCGCATCACACGTGGGCAGCGGCAAGCTGCACATCTGGGCGTACCACTCGTCGGTTACCGGTGCAAGCGGCTCAATGCCGGTCAGGCCAGTGATTTGCTCGGCAGCATAGCGCACGAGGTTGTGACAGGCGTGACGCACCTCGGGCCAATGATGCCGCTCCATAAAGCGAATAGCGTCCGGCACTGCCAGGCATGCGGCCAGATCGCGGGTGCCTTGGTACTCGTGCTCATCGATAAAGGACGAACCGGAGTCCACATTCCGTTCCGCCCCCCAGCTTATCACGAGCGGCTGGAGTAACGGCTGCATTTCCTGGCGGGCATAAAGAAAGCCAGCGCCTTTCGGACTGAGCATCCATTTGTGGCAGTTCCCGACATAGAAGTCGGCGCCCAGCGTTTGCAAGTCCAGTGGAATTTGTCCGGGTGCATGCGCGCCATCGATCACCGTAATGATGCCTGCCGCTCGTGCACGGGTAATGAGCTCGGCCACGGGCAGTACGAGCGCGGTCGGGGAGGTGATATGACTGATGAAGATCACGCGGGTCCGCTCGGTCACGCCCGCCCAAACGGTCTCGACCACATCGCCGGCGCTGTTGAGCGGCAGGGGTATATGCATGCGAACATAGCGGGCGCCGCTGCGTTTGCAGACGAATTGCCAGACTCGGTCCAGCGCGCCATACTCGTGGTCGGTGGTGATGATCGTGTCGCCGGGGTGCAGCGGCAGCGAGCGCGCAACGACGTTGAGCCCAAACGTCGCGTTGGGAACATACACAAGCTCATCCGGATCGGCGCCAAGAAACGCTGCGAGCTCAGCGCGGGCATCACGCATCAGCGCATCAAAGCGCCGCCCCAAAAATTCAACGGGTTGTCGCTCAAGCTCAACCTGCCAGGCCTGGTAGCTGTCAAAGACGGAGCGGGGACAAGCGCCGAACGAGCCGTGATTCAAAAAAACGATATCGGGCCGCAACAGAAATTCTGGGCGCAGCACCCGAGGATCATAAGTGCTTTTGTTTCTGATAATCATCCTGCTCTTCGCTTACGGTGATTGGTTGTGCCGTACAACCGTACTGGTTGGGGGCGCGCCCTTTTCAAGCACGCGGTACTCCTGCGCGTATGTTGGTTGATGTTGTGGCGTGGATCAAGCGTTGGTTCAACCGCTTCCAGTGGTGCTAGGCTGTAAGAAAACTAGCTGGCGCTGACGTCGTCAAGTCTGCGTCGGTACCCTTTGACCAGCACGCCCTCCGCCGGACTGAAGTCGTATTCAGGAGTACGGACGAAGCCACGTCCCGTGTACATTCGAACTGCTGCTTCCATGATATCCTCGGTGTGCAATCCCAGCCAAGCGGCTCCCGCTTGTCGTGCCCGCCGCATACATTCGTCAAGCAGGGCTGCTCCCACGCCCTGGCCCCGCGCCTCAGGAGCGACAGCCAGCAGACGCATTTCCGGCCAGCCAGCCTGTGCCGTGTCGGTGCCGTACACATTCGCCGACGCGGGATACAGCAGCACACTGCCGACGAGCTGGCCGTTCCGCTGGGCAACAATGCGCTTGGCTCGGCTGTCGCCGGCAAGCGTTGCGAGCAGCTGTTGACGGTACATTTCCCAGTGCGGCATGAGCGTCGCATACTGTTGGTAGGCCGCCAGTGTCAGCACCTGGATCGCAGCGAGTTCGCTCGGTTGGGCATCGCGGATCTGCAGCTCGTCTCCCGTTTCCGCATTGCCTTTAGGCAGTGCCGACGATGACTGCGTGACTCCGGTCATGCTAGCTCCGCGCGTGTATGTGGTGCCAACCAATCTAGCGCAGGTCCTTTCGGGACAATCCTGCTCGGATTGAGCTTGGGATGCGTCATATAGTAGTGCCGTTTGATGTGGTCAAAATTCACCGTTTCGCCGAAGCCTGGTTGCTGAAACAGATCGCGCGCATAGCCCCACAGGTTGGGATAATCGACCAGCCGGCGCAGATTGCATTTGAAGTGGACATAATAAACGGCGTCGAAGCGAACCAACGTGGTGAACAGGCGGATATCGACTTCGGTTATTTGATCGCCCAACAAGAAGCGCTGCTGGGCCAGCCGCTCCTCAAGCCAGTCCAGGCGAGCGAAGAGCGCATCGAAGGCTTCCTCGTATGCGGTTTGGGAGGTGGCGAAGCCAGCCTTGTAGACACCGTTGTTGACATCGTGGTACAGCAGCTCGCTGAGCTCCTCGATCTCCGGTCGAAGCTGCCGCGGATACAGATCGGGCGCCCCTGGACGATGGAAGGCCGCGAACTGCGTTTCAAAATCGATGGTGATATCCGGGAAGTTATTGGTGACCAGCCGATTGGTTTGCCGGTCCCAGATACACGGCACAGTGTAGCGGCCTTGGTAGTTGGGATCGGTGGCGAGATACGCCTCCGACAAGAACTGGAAGCCGCACACCCCGTCAGCCGAATGCCCCGGCCCTTCCGTAAACGCCCAGCCGCGCTCATCCCGCACCGGATCCACCACCGACATGGTGATCACATCTTCAAGGCCGAGCAGCCTGCGCACAATGATCGCCCGCTGCGCCCAGGGACACGCCAGCGATACGTACAAGTGATAGCGGCCTGGCTCAGCCGGGAAGCCGGACGAGCCGTCAGCGGTAATGCGGTCGCGAATTGTGTATTGCTGTCGCACAAATGCGCCTTCGCGACTTGTCTCTGTAGGAAACTCTGCTAGCTGTCTTTCAGTCACCGAATCTGCCCTTTCTTTTCCGTAGGTTAAGCGTCGGCCAAGGTGATTGGGTGCCTGCGCAGGTCCTATCCTCGTTCCGTC
>JADDQF010000109.1:3737-14809 GCA_016781505.1 bacterium | reverse complement strand
TTGGGTGCCTGCGCAGGTCCTATCCTCGTTCCGTCGCCATCCCGTGCCACGTACGCAAGATTCGCGCCCAGCTACCCAAATATCTCACGCCGTGGGCGGAGCGGGGGATTGGAATGGTCGGACAACCGACAGCGCATTATCTGTTTCACCGTCCCCTGCATCTGATCTTTAATGCTGCGTTCCGCGCAGGATTTGTGCTCGATGGACTGCAAGAACCGATTGATCCAGCCGAACCAAACGCCAGCCGCTGGTCGGCGTGGTCCAATTACAAAGAGACGCCCGCGGTGCTTGTCGCGCGGCTCCGCCTGGCAAGTCTGCTAAGGAGCGAAACGCTAACAGTAATTCCCGTTTGAAAACAGCAAGGGTACCGCCGAGTAGACGGGCCTACACGCCACCCCTAACGCTATGTGTCTTTTGTTAAGGGTAGCGAATACTTGCCAGTACCCGCAGCCACTTGCTCAGAAGATTGTATAATCTCGTGTTAACCTTTCGGTAGGAGGCAGCAGGCCACCGAAATATGTGTGGTGGCAGTGAGGACGGGGGATCGCGTGCTTCGACTGTTTTTTGCGACGGATATTCACGGCTCTGATGTTTGTTGGAAAAAATTTCTCAATGCCAGCAAATTTTATCAGGCAAATGTGTTGGTGCTGGGCGGTGACATGACGGGCAAAGCGCTGGTGCCGATTACGGAGTTGCCGGATGGCACCTTTAAGGCCACGTTGCTGCAGCAGCAATTTATCTTGAAGGACGAGGACGAGGTACGCGATATGGAGCGCCGGGTATCCAGCCGCGGCTATTATCCTTTTCGCGCTTCCCAGGAGCAGCTGGCAGAGTTCGCGGCTTCCCCGGCCAAGCTGGATGCTTTCTTCCACGAGCAGATGCTGCGTGTTCTGGAGCAGTGGATGGCGCTCGCGGACGAACGGCTGAAAGGCTTGGGCATGCGCTGCTTTGTGTGTCCCGGCAACGACGATCCGCCCGATGTCGACGAAGTGCTGCGCACGGCCCGGCAAGTTCAGCTCGCCGAGGGCAAGGCGGTCGAGCTGGGCGAGGGTTTTACCATGATCAGCACCGGCTGGTCCAATCTGACGCCCTGGCAAACCTACCGTGAATGTACGGAAGCAGACATGACGGCAAAAATTCAAGCCATGATTACACCCCAGCTCGACATGCGTCGCACCGTCTTTAATTTTCACTGCCCGCCGTACGGATCACAGCTTGACGACGCGCCCGAGATCGATGCGGACCTACGCGTCAAGGACGCTGGGCGCTCGTTGGTTCCGGTCGGCAGCACGGCTGTACGCGATGCAATTTTGCAATATCAACCGGTGTTGTCGCTACACGGCCACATTCACGAGGGCAAGGGCGCTGTTCGTCTCAAAAAAACGCTGTCGATCAATGCCGGCAGCGCTTATGAGCAAGGTGTATTACAGGGCGCGGTCGTCGATCTTGACCAGCGCAAAGGGATTAAGAGCTACACATTAACCACCGGCTAACGCAAGCGTCGGCACGGGCGCTGCTCGGCAGCGCTGGAAATGTAACCTGATGGTACGTCACAATTGGCCTTAGCGGGAGAAGTGCAAGCCAGTGAATCGATCAACACACCGCCAGTCTAACCTGTCTGGCACGGCAAACGACATCGAGTCGGCCCTGTTTTTGCGGAAGGCGACGGGCTTGGTCCGCTCGTGGTCGATGTTCGACGCATTCATCTATGCGTTTTTCTCGATCAATCTCGTGACGCTGGGCTTTTATATCATCAGCCAGATGTTTTACCTGGAGGGTGGCCTGATCCCAACGCTGCTGGTTAGCGCGCTGGTCCTGCTGGCAGAGATCGTCGTGTATGCTGGGCTGATCGCGGTAATGCCCCGTGCCGGGGGCGACTATGTGTGGCAGAGCAGGATCTTAAATCCCGGTGTCGGCTTTGTGCTGGCCATCTGTGGCTGGTGGTTTATCCTGTGGCTGTGGACGCCACTCTACGCCGACATGCTCCGTCACGTGGTGTTTGTGCCGCTGCTCGCCGTGGCGGGGCTGCGCGACGCCGCCCTGTGGTTTGCCGAATCGTCGAGCGCGTGGTTCCTGGCATGTGTGCTGACGCTGGCCTTCGCCACGGTGGTGATCGCCATGGGCATGAAAACCTATGCTCGCGTGCAGCGCTTCTGCTTTTGGATCGGCAATCTCGGCCTGCTCGGGGTCTGCCTGCTTCTGCTATTCGGTACGCAGGAAAGTTTCCGCACCGGGCTTGAAGCGAATGCCACCCGCTTGTTCGGCGTTACGCCCGGTGTGTACGAGGCGACCCTAGCCGCGGGTACGGAGGCGGGCGCCGTGCAACCGTTGTGGGGCAGCAGCTTCGGTGCGATCCTCCTTGCCATGCCCTACATCGTCTTCTTCAATCTGTGGCCCAACTGGGGCGCGACCTTGTATGGCGAGGTCAAGGGCGCCGACGATTTCAAAAAGAACTTCCTGGGCATGGCACTCGCCCTGGCGGCGACCACGGGCCTGGCCATGCTGCTGTATCTGGCGATCGCTCGCACCATCGGCTGGGATTTCTACACCAAGGCGAATGGCGCCTACTGGAACTACCGCTGGGGCTTGACAACCGAAGCGCCGCCGCTGCGCGTGTGGCCCTACCCGGCCCTGCTGGCAACCTTTCTCACCACCAATCCAGTCCTGCAGTTCGCGGTTTTGCTCGCGATGAGCACCTGGTTTTTTGGCTGGGCCGGTACGATGTTTTTGTCGTCGACCCGGGTGATCTTTGCCGCCGCGTTTGATCGTTTGCTGCCGGACGTGGTTACGCATGTCGATCCCCGCACGCGCACGCCGATCTGGGCGCTGGCGCTGATGGTCGGGCCGGGGCTGGTGGTGTCGGCCTTGTTCGTCTGGGACGTTCTGGGCTTCAAGAGCCTGACCCTGGCCTCGACGCTGGTGATTGCCGTTACCTACCTTGGCTCGACTGTGGCCGCGGTGTTGCTGCCCTACACCAAGAAGGATTTGTACGACGCATCGCCGATCGCCAAGTACAAGGTCGCCGGGATCCCCTTGATCTCGCTCGCGGGCTCGATCTTTGGGGCCTTTTTGCTGTATCTGCTGTACCAATGGCTGGTCGATCCCAACGAGCTGTACGGTATCAGCTACCGCAACTCCGCGTCGGTCATCTTTATGCTGGTGTTGTATGGCTTGGCGGTCGCGATCTATGTTGGTGCTCGGGTGTACCGCCGCAGCCAGCAAGGGCTGGATCTCAGCATGGTGTATAAGGAGATACCGGTCGAGTAGCGGCTACGCGCGTGGTCATGGACGAACCAGCTCACACCGGATTAATCTATGCATCCCGATATCCAGCCCGAGATCGAAGCTGAAGCAGTGCGAATTGTGGAAGCCGGAGCAGCGCAGGGGGTAACCTTGCGGCTGCTGGGTGGTCTTGCCATCCGCCTGCGTTGCCCCAGCGCGGCACAGCCGCCGTTTCAGCGCGCCTATCCCGACATCGATCTAGCCAGCGCGGCTGCATCCAGTCAACCTATCGAGCGGCTGCTAGAGGGCCTGGGCTATGTTCCTGATCGCGAGTTCAATATCCTGAATGGCTCCACCCGCCTCCTCTTCTATGATCCGCGCCATCAACGCCAGGTGGATGTGTTTGTGGGCCAATTCGATATGTGCCATCGTCTGCCGCTCGCAGGCCGCCTTGAGATTGAGCCACTAACGCTCCCCCTCGCCGATCTGTTGTTGACCAAGCTGCAGATCGTGCAGCTCAACGACAAGGATCTGCGCGATATCAGTGTGCTGCTGCTTGATCATCCAGTGGGCGATACCGACGGCGACACGATTAACCAGCAGCGGATTGTTGAGCTGTGCGCCAAGGACTGGGGCTGGTGGAAGACGGTGATGCTGAGCCTCGACAAGACTGCCAGCTATTGTGCAACGCTTGGCTTGGATGAAACCGCTTTGCGGTGCGTACTTGAGCGGATCGCTAGCCTGCGCTTCGCTATGGATAGCGCTCCTAAATCGCTGGGCTGGAAGGCCCGCGCGAAGGTCGGCGAGCGGATGCGCTGGTACAACCTGCCGGAAGAAGTGCAGCGCGGTTAGCGATTGAGCTTTGGCTGAGCTGAATCAGTCGCGGGAGCAGATCATTCTTTAGCGATCTGCTCCCGCTTCCGTAACCACCCCATGGCGTTGGCCAAGTTCTGGGATGCTTGCCGCGGTCAACTCCCCTCGTCGGAAAGCGAGCAGTGGAAGGCTACGACCAATCCTTGTCGGGCTTCGTCGGCAGCTGCTTGGCGGCGTTGATCACATCCTGCAAGTCGACCGGCTCGTCGAACGGATTTTCATCCAGCTCCGTCGCGCGATTAAGCAGCTTTTGCCAGCGGCGCAGCTCTTGGATATAAGGCTCGTAGGGCACGCGCCGGAGCTTGCCTTCCTCCTCAACCACATCGCATATGCCCATGTGGAGCCACTCGCCGGTGTGCCAATCCGGCATGTCGACCGCGGGATACAAGCAGACGCCGTGTAGATCGATGCCGCGGTCTACCGCCGCCAGCGCCTCCTCCATCACATCCTTGAGCCAGGCCGGCCGGCCTTCACGTAGCCCACTCGTTTCGGCGATGATCATTGGCCGTTGATATTTTTCCCATACCCGTTGGAGCAGATCGCACAGCGCTACAATGCCCTCGGCGTTGGGCTTGAGCGCCTTGTGCGGGCCGCTTTCCGAATATTGCATCTGGCCAAAGGCATAGCAGTTGACGCCAACAATATCCAAGATTTCCGGCGCACCGCCGAGCTCGGGATGGCGCTGACCGGAGATCATATCCCACGCGTAGAACGTGTCCACAAATGTTTCTGCATGCGCTTCCTCGGCCAAATCAGGTCGGTCGGGCGGCGGAACGACCTGGACCAGCGGATCGACATGGACCATACGTGCGTCCGGAATAACTTCACGGATCGCCTTTACTCCGGCAATCGCCGCGCGGCACAGCGAATGGCGGAGCCGTTGCCGAGATTCGCCGTCCTTATGATAGGGCGCGATCCAGCCCCATTCGCCTCCGCAATCGGCGAAAAACGAGATTTCGTTGATCGGCGTGAAAAAGTGGGGCCCCTCCATGCGCGCGGCAATATATTCCGCGGCTGCCCGGCAATAACGAGCGAAGCGCGCTGCAAAGGCCTCCGAGAATGGGTCCTCGCCGTCGGGATAGCCATAATGGCACAGATCCCAGATCGGCCGAATCTGACAACGGCTCATCACCTCGATCAGCGGATCGATCAAGGCAAAGTCGTACCCGTTTCCAGCATCGACCATCGGCCAGGGCACACCTTCGCGTGAGACGGCAATGCCCAGCTCCCGTAGGCGCTCGTAATCTTGCTCCAGAAACGCGCGATGCTGGGTTTCAGCCACAAGATCCCGGCGGCCCTGATCTTTCCAACAAAATGTCGAACACTCAAATCCGGACAGAAAGAAAGTTGGGAACAAACCGGGATGTTGAGCCATTGCTTAGCCACCTTTGCGCATTGCCATACATTACGAACCCTGGAGCAATTTTCTAGCCAGAGCGGCGTGATCGGACTGATCCTAAGCGCTAGTTGGCTCCACACCGGCCTGTAAGCCGGCCGCGTTGATGCCGGCCCGCGCACACGCCTCGTCCGCATCCGACGTATCGCCGCTAACACCAACAGCGCCAATCACGTGGTCGCTGCTATTCAGAACCAAAACCCCGCCAGCAACCGGAATGAAACGGCCATCGGCGGCGTCGGCAACGGCAGCAAGAAAGGCATTCCGCCCTTGATTGCGGGTCCCGATGGTGCGGCTGCCAACACCGAGCCCAAGCGCTCCGTACGCTTTGCCGCGAGCAATCTCGAAACGCAGGATGCCAGAGCCGTCTACGCGCTCCATGGCGACAAGCTGACCGCCACTGTCCAGCACCACCACAGTCAATGGTGCTAATGACTGAGTACGGCCCGCTTGCAGCGCCCCTGCGATTATTTTCCGGGCTTGTTCAAGCGGCAAGCTAACGGCAAGCGAGTACATGGTGGTCGCCATGAGCAGGTTCCTCCAGCTAAACAGGTTAGGAATTTGTTACAGAATCAGGATGATCGTGCCTGCTACGATCAAGGCCGCGCCTGCGACGACTTTCCAGGTCAACGGCTCATGCAGAAAGACCGCCGCCAGCAGAATAATCATAACCAGGCTGGATTTGTCGATGGGCGCAACCAGTGACGCTTTGCCAAGCTGCAGCGCCTTAAAATAGGTCAGCCAGGAAAGTCCCGTAGCGCAGCCGGATAACACCAAAAAGACCAATGTCCGCGACGACAAGCTGGCCCAGCCGCTCAACTCGCCGCGGGCAACCACAATGCCCCACGCGATCAGCACAATGACCAGAGTACGAATAGCGGTAGCCAGATTCGAGCTAACGTTCTCAACGCCGATTTTGGCCAAGATCGTGGTGAGTGCCGCGAAAAATGCCGAAAGCAGGGCATACACCCACCAGGCGAACGTGCTCGTGCCCATACCTATCTATCTCCGTATATGGCTTCCAGTTCTTTCTCTTATACCATGAGGACGCAACTATCCGTACGTCTTGTGTGTAAGCTTGATGAAAGGGTAGCTCACTTGTATTTGTACGCGAGCCGTCTATACCCTTCGGCTAATGTAGCGGGGATCAAGATTGTGTGAATATAAGCGGGTGCAACAGAATGAGTTAAAGTGTAGGCGATCCGGAGAGGGGGAACGCTAGATGGCGCTTTTGGCGAAAATCCAGTCTTTGCTCGATGCTCCAAGCTTGTCCACAAACCTGTCGCGCCTGTTCGGTGAAGTGCTTGGCTGGGATGCGGCTTCCGGCAGTCCATGGTCTATCACATTCGGTACAGCTGTAGCCCCGCCGCTCACGGTCTATCCGGTAGCTCACATCCGCGACTTCCCCGTCTTCCGTATCGACTGGCCAGCCGGCACGCTGCCGACGGTTGCCGAAAGCCGAGCTGTATATCGCGCGCTCATGCCCACCGCTGGTGAACATCTCGTGTGCTATGTCACGCCTGACGGTCGCAGCGTCGCCTTTGTTTGGGCCAAGCAGGTTGGGCGCAGCAAGATTGCTCTACGCACGTTACGGTACGAGGCCCAGCAGCCGACTATGTCCATAGCTGAGCGGTTGGTGAAGCTGGCGTTTACGGAGCACGAAAAAGAATCTTTCGGCGATTCAGGAATGCCCATCGTGCTCGGTAAGCTGGAAGCAGCCTTCGACGTTGCAGCCGTCACAAAGCAATTCTTGAGCGAGTACAGGCGTGTCTTCAAGCTGGCCGAAGACGCACTGACGATGTTGCCGCAACCATCGCGCCGTTTGTTTGCCCTCAAGCTCTTCAGCCGCCTGATGGTCATTCTGTTTTTGGAGCGTAAAGGATGGTTTACGCTCCATGGCCGGACGGATTACCTCCTAGCGTTGTGGCAAGTCCACGCAGCTGAGCGGGAGCGCGGAAACGATCCGCGCAGCTTTTACCAGAGCCGGCTCAACCCGCTGTTCTTTGGCAGCCTCGCAGCGCGTGAAAAGGTGGCGGGGCGAAGCATCGATCCGAATAACTGGATTGGGCAACTACCACACCTGGGAGGGCAGTTGTTCGCACAAGATGATGTTGATCGCGATCAATCGATTTGCATACCCGATGCTGTGCTAGAGCAAGCAATTACGAGCTTGTTCTACCGTTTCAACTGCACGCTCAGCGAGTCAACGCTGTTGGATGCCGAAGTGGCGGTTGATCCCGAGATGCTGGGCACGATGTTTGAGGCGCTTGTGGCGGGACGACGCGAGTCCGGCAGCTACTACACCCCGAAGCCCCTGGTGGTTTTTATGTGCCGTGAGGCGCTTAAGGGCTATCTGCAGACACAGGTACCGGACGAGGCAGCCTCTGCGCTCGCCAGATTTGTGGACGAGCACGACGCAGGCGGTTTGCGTAACGCGAGCGCTGTGCTGGAAGCGTTACGCACAGTGACGGTGTGCGATCCCGCCTGCGGCAGTGGCGCACTTCTGCTTGGTATGTTACAAGAATTAGCTGCTCTGCGATCAGTGCTTTCTGCCAGCCACGCCGTCGACACACAATCAATGTATGAGCGTAAGCGGGAGATTATTGAGCGCAACCTCTGCGGTATGGACCTCGATCCGTTCGCCGTCACGATTGCTCAACTGCGGCTGTGGCTTTCACTGGTGGAGGAATTCAAGCATTCATATGCAACACCGCGATCGCTGCGTGGTGTACGCTGCATGATCACAGCGGGTGATGGTCTTATCGCCGCCGACCAGATGGCGGATACGCCACATACCAGCTTCCACCGTCAGCCGGTCAAGGAGCCGTCCGAACCGACGGATGTTTCCCTTAAGCTCCTCAAAAGTCCACCGGGCGAGCTACGCAGCCGGTTCAAGCTGCCTTCGGGCTCCAACGTGGCCTGTGCGGCGGAAGGTGAGCACGCTGGGCTGGATAACCGGCCGATTGAGCCTTTCCCAATGTTTGACGCCGGAAGTTTTGACATTGTGGTCGCCAACCCACCTTATGTTCGGCAGGAACGGCTGAGCCGAGTGTATAAAGAACGCTGGCTAAAGCCAGCGTACCCGACGGTCTACAGCGGCACGGCCGATCTGTATGTGTATTTTTACGTCCGGGCACTGCAAATATTACGCGTGAATGGCACCCTGGCAATTATCTCTCCCAACAAATGGCTGCGTGCACGGTATGGGGCGAAGCTCCGCGAACAGATAGCCGCCAACTGCCGAATCACAAGCATCACTGACTTTGGCGATTTACCCGTCTTCGAGACTGCCCTGACCTATCCTATGATTTGTGTGGCCCAAAAGGGTAAAGGAGCAGCCGGACCGACAATCGTTACCCAGGTGCAGTCATTAGCAGCGCCGTATCCGGATGTGCAAGCTCTGATCCAGGCGCAAGGGCAACGCGTGCCAGCGACAGCGGTGATGGGTGCAGATTGGACGCTGGCAAGTGGTGCTTCGATGCAGGTATTACCAAAAAAGCGGGCAGGGCTGCCGCTCATAAAGTATGTGCAGGGGAACCTGTATCGGGGTGTGCTTACCGGCCTCAACCGTGCGTTCTTTATCGACGCAAGCACACGCTCTGCGCTTATCGCCGCGGATCCCAAGAGTGCAGAGGTAATCATGCCTCTAGCACTAGGTAAAGATATTCGTCGCTGGCGTGTAGCTGCTCGTGACCGCTGGTTGATCTTCACCCGCCGTGGCACAGACATTGACCGCTATCCTGCGATCAGGGCTTATCTGGAACAATGGCAGCAACAGTTAACACCCAAAGTAGCTGGTAATGAAGCGAATGGTCGCAAACCGGGACGATACAGCTGGTATGAAATACAAGATGAGATAACGTACCATGCGTGCTTTGGCCAGCCCAAGATTGTGTATCAGGTCTTTCAAGTTAAGCCATCGTTTGCCTATGACCAAGCCGGCATGTTTGTTAACAACGCCGTGTATATCATTCCAACGACCGATCTGTATTTGTTAGGGGTGCTTAACTCGCAAGCGTGCTGGCATGAAATTGGTCAGCGCTGTTCGCACATTCAGAATGGGTATCAGCTCATGCGGGCGAACTTCGCAAATGTGTTTATTCCCCATGCTGCAGCTCCCGACCGTGCCGCAATCGCTGGCATTGTGCAGCAATGCATTGAAAGCCAGGGCGACGCTTTGGCGCTCGCAGACTGCGAAGCGGAGATCGATGCACGCGTTGCATCGTTGTATGGGCTGCCCACTGCGCAAGGACGAATGGTTATCTAGATTGTGGTTCTGCTGCTCAGTGACTTTGCGGCAATGGCAGCGAGAAAATCTTCCAGGATTGCGTCTTCCGGTCGGACGCGGCCCTCCACAAAGTGTAACTGCCCGGTGTCCGGATCACCATCCAATTCCCAATGGCCAGGACATTCTTCGTGCAGCGCCCAGCCCTCGTAATAGTAGCTAATCTCGGTGATTACGTTTTGTCCGTCACGCCGCAGACCATCGACCGCGATTGATTGTGTTCCGAGACACTGTGCCACCCTAAACGCAAGGCGGACAAGATTAAGGCTAATTTTCGCTGGATCACTATCACGCAGACCACTGCCACTCGCCCGAAAATCGTCTGGTCGATTGAAGCGCCTGAAAGCAAAGGCTCGATTGCCGATCACAGTGACGCGAACGTCCCAATCGTTATTGGGCAGGAATTCTTGGACCAGTAGATACCCTTTTTGCAGGTCGGTACGTAAGCCAAGCTTTGGTGGTTGACCCGTCAGCACTAACCGCAGCGCTTCCCGCAGCCGCGTGGCTATAGACCGTGGATGGCGTAGATTTGGCCGTTCAAGCGTGACGATACCGGAGCCGAACAAACGCTTGATCCAGTACTGCGCCTCCGCGACATTGTGGAGCAACCGAACGTTCTCGGAGATGATCCCCGAGGTGAGCTTAATGACTAAAGGGTATTGGGCCTGTTCGCAAAAGTCCAGCGCCTCCGCTCGGCGCCAAAACACCCATGTCTGTGGCATGGGGATGTTCGCAGCCTGGAGCAGATAAGACTGCGCTAGCTTGTCGTCAAAATGCCAAATAGTCTTCCAGCTCGGAAAAACGGGCATACCGAGGCCGTGTTCGATGGCCGGCAGGAGACGCTTGCCGAAGTTTCCGGGGGATGGAAGGTGGGCAAACCACCACATAAAACCATCGCAGCCATCAAGCTGGTCAAAGAAATCTGGCTGGTAGGCATCTACGACACGTACCTGATGCCCAGCATGCTGGAGCTGCTCAATCCAGCGATCAGAAAACGACTGGGTTCGGCCGCTGGTCAGCAGTTGGTTGTCGGGCTGGATGGCAATTCTATACACTGATCAAGTCTCCAAATTGCTTGGCGCTGGGTGCGGAGCAGCTACGACACGCAGGTCAAATCTTTGCGCCATGCAGTTTCGCGGGCAAGTTTGCCGATGACATGAAAACGAAGGACTTGGGGCACTGCTGGTAGAGTGTTTCCGGTGCCAGAATATCATATGTGAGCAAGTCAACATCTTGGAGTAATGCCACGGTTCAGCGCTTAAGGAATGGTGCCGCGTTCTGCTGCGCCGTCCGCAT
>JADDQF010000109.1:0-3619 GCA_016781505.1 bacterium | reverse complement strand
TAAGGAATGGTGCCGCGTTCTGCTGCGCCGTCCGCATTGCGTCCGCAACGCTGGCTTGTCCATAAAATGCGCGTTTAATCTCATTGTCAAGGATGCTCTCGACATCTTCCCAGGTCGCAAACGTCGGCACAGCGCGGATGGTTGGAATCGCTTCAAGAAAGACCGAGCTACGCTGGGGCTTGGCGTTCGGTTCCAAAAATGCAGGCGACTGCGCAACTGCCTGGAGCGATGGAACGGTCCGGCCAGTCCTGGCAATAATGGTTTGGCCTTCCGAAGAGTTTGCAAACTCGATAAAGGACCAGACCGCCTCTTTATTGGCGGCCTTAGCGCTCATGCAGTACGCATCCGAGTGCAGAATGGTAGTAGCCTGCGGCCCGTGCGGCAACGGCGCAATGTCCCAATCAAAGGTGTTGATGGTACGTAGGGTTGGCACTGCTCGTCGGCTGTCGAACAACATGGCGGTCCGGCCATTTTGAAAGCGGCTCTCGTCATCTTCCGACTCGGCTGCAACGGCATCCGGCACAACATGATGCTTGACTTGGAGGTCAACAAACCACTGCGCTGCCGCCAGTGCTTCCGGCGCATCCAGGGTTAATGTTGTCGGTTCGGTTGCGTTGTCCACAATGTTGCCGCCATTTTGCCAGATGAACGGGGCTAGACGAATCGCGGTTGGCTCTATGCCCGCGCCATACTGCTCGATCGTGCCATCGCCGTTAACGTCCTTGGTTAGCGTCTGTGCTGTGGTCAGAAAGTCATCCCAGGTCCAGTTGTCGTTGGGATAGGCCACGCCGGCTTGATCAAAGAGCTGCTTGTTGTAATACACTACCAGGCTGGACGTGTTCTGGGGAATACACATCAGCGTTCCATTGAAGCGAAACGCCGCCATGGGCTCGGGATAAAAGTCTTGTTCCTTGATCCGCGTGCTGCGCTCAAGGAACGGTTCCAGCGGCTCAATCGCTCCTTTTGCGGCAAACGTCGGCATGCGCCGATAATTGAGCAGCACCACATCGGCTGGTTGGCCCGCGGCAAAATCCGCTGCTAGCCGTTTGCGGTAGTCATTCTGACCTGGAATATGTGTGATCTCGACGTCGATCGTCGGCTGCTGCTGCTCGAATGCCTTGACGATGCCTTCATACGCTGCTTTCTCGGCTGGATCGCCCCACACAATAAATGACACCTTGGGTTGTGCGGGCGCGCCAGGGACACAGCCGACGAGCAGCGCACACAAAATGCAGAAGGTGATCGTTCTCCGAACCATGGGTCGTTTCTCCAAATGGAAGTTATGAGTACGTTTTAATGGATACCTGTCAGTCAGCCGACCGCAGCGCTGGCTCGTGCCACTAGCGACCGTCGATACCGGCCAAGCGTCCTTCCGGCCAAAACAAGCGCTGCGCGGCCAAAAACATGCCGACGACGGGCGTGAGCATCACCACCGAGGCCGCCATCAACAGCGGCCAGTTAGTGCGGTCCATCTGCTGCAACAGTTGAACGCCCACTGGCAGCGTATAATTCCGCTCCGACTTAAGATACAACAGGGGATAGATAAAATCGCTCCAGTAAAGCACAAAGGTGAGCACGGCTACTGCGATCACCGTTGGTCGGGCTAAGGGCAACGCGATGGCAGACCAGACGCGCAACACACCAGCGCCATCCAGCCGGGCAGATGCATACAGCTCCTGCGGAACACGCCGAAAGGTCCAGTAGAACAGCAGCACAAAAAAGGGACTGGAGCCCATAAACGCCGGAGCAATCAATGCCCATATGGTATCAATCAGGAGCAGGTAATTAAAGAGCACGTAGCGGGTTAGCCAAAGCGCTGTTACCGGCAGCATCAGAACCACAATCGCTAGGGCAACCAGCCGACGTTGTAGGCTGTGGTGGAGCTGCGCCATGGCAAAGCCGGCCCAGGACGCGGTGACAAGCGTGATCGGCACGGCCAGCGCGACAACGATCAGCGAATTAACAATATATTGGCCGAGCGGGACGAGCTGAAAGATGTGCAGGTAGTTAGTCCACACAATCGGCTGTGGCACCCATTCGATGGTTCGTGGCGGCGGCAACCCCGGCTGACGGAGCGAGGCCGAGATCACCCAGACAAACGGCAACAAAAACAGCGCCGCTCCTGCGAGTGAGGCTGCATGGTGCAGTATCGTGCCACCGGACACGGATTGCCGCCGAGCTTTAATAGTCATCGGCGTACCCCCAGCCTCCAGCCACAAAATACACCAGCACAACCAGCAGTCCAAGGCCGAGGAAAAACAGCAGGAGGATGGCCGAGCCCATTCCGATGCGAAAGCGCTCAAAGGCTTCGTCGAAGATCAGCAGTGGCATAAACAGCGTCGAAAAGTAGGGGCCGCCGTCGGTCATAAGATAGGCGGGCGTAAACGTATTTTGTGCGCTGAGCGTTAGATCGCGGATCGTGAGCAGCAGCAGCCAGGGCGCCAACAGCGGCAGCGTGATAAAACGAAACATCTGCCAGCGGTTGCCGCCGTCGATGGCGGCCGCGGCGTAATACTCGTCCGGAATATCGTGGAGCCCGGCTAGCAAGACCACAAAGCCTTCGCCTATCTGAAAGAGCGACATAATCACGATAGCTAGCTTGGCGGTTTGGGGGTTTACCAGCCACGCCGGAGCAGGCAATCCAACCGCGCTCAGCAGCATGTTGAGCGGGCCATAGAGCGGGTTGAAGATCCAAAGCCAGATCAAGGCATAGGCGACATCCGGGATCACGGTTGGCAAATAAATTGCCGCACGATACAGCCCAACGCCCCGCCGACGCTGTTTCAGCAAGAGTGCAAAGGCCAATGCGCCCAGCAGCCGGAGCGGAATGGCAAGCACAGCGAAGTACAGTGAGTTGCGCAGCGCAATCCAAAAGAGCGGCGACACCAGCACATCATGGAAGTTGCCAAAGCCACGCCAGATCGGTGGCGACAGCGCATCATACTCGGTGAAGGCGAGAGCGAAAGTCAGCAGGCCCGGCAGAATAACCAGCAGCAGCGTACCGAGCAGATACGGCAGCAACATGCCGCGGATAGCCAGGTTGAAGTTGGTTTTGCTTCGCTGAGCAATTAAATGCCCTGCGGAACGGGTGTTCCCGTGTGGCAAGCTAACAACTGGCTTGTTGTCCAAAAAAAACTCACTCGTGAACGAGGCACACACTATGGTTTGGTGTCGTTCACCCTAAAAATGGCTTGGCGGCGATGTCTCGCCAGAATAAGTGTACCAATCCGCAGCGGCGTTTGGTGTTGCCTTCTTATTGTAGCCGATTCAGAAACTATCCGGTGCTAGCCAGGCTACACTCGCTTGATGCGGGAATGTTGGAGTCGCGCCTGGGTTCACGGCCTGAGTGCCTGGTCGTTGAAGCTGCCATAGCTAGGCAACGAGCTCGTCGGAAACAAACAGCCAGCGCAGCGACTTTAGTGTCGCTGCGCTGGCTCTTTTTGTCGTGAAAGTCTGTTCCTCGAGCTGAATTACAATCTCCGAGCGGGCGTCTAAAACCGCGTCACGCAGACCGGCTTTTCGGCTACTGCAAAGAGTGCGTCGATCACGGGGATGTAGGCGGCATCCGAGATGCGCGCGCGGCTATAGGTGTGTAGCCGTCGGAATGGAACCGCGCCTA
>JADDQF010000051.1 GCA_016781505.1 bacterium | reverse complement strand
TATCTTGGCCGCCAAGGGGATGTGCAAAAACTCCAGCATCTGGTGCTGGAGTTTTTGTCCGCGATATTGTGTTACGCAGCTTAATGGATAAAGTCTAGCTAAGATGTAGGATCTTGTTTGACTTCGCCGCGCCATGCCCCGGACTCATGTCCGCGCGACTCGATGAATGTCTTGAAGCGTTCAAGATCACCCTTGACCCGGCGCCGCACCAAGCCCAATGCGTCGCCAACATTTTCGACCACACCTTCTGGATCGTAGTCTATTTGCAGCATCACGCGTGTTTTGCTGTCGCCGAGCCGATGAAAGGTCACAACGCCAGCATTGCGAGCGCCCGTTGTATTGGTCCACGCCACCCGCATATCCGGAACTTGCTCGGTCACGACCGCGTCCCACTCCTCTTCTTTCCCGGCGATATTGGCGCGCCAGTGCATATGGGTGTCATCCAGCTGCTTAACTTCCTGGATCCCTTCCATAAACTGAGGAAATTCCTCAAACTGTGTCCATTGATTGTAGGCTGTCCGCACTGGCACATCCACATCAACTGATTCTTGAATGTTGCTCATCCTTGCCTCCTACGCCGATTGTGGAACTAATGCAGGCGTTGCAACGTTTGTGCCAGTGATGCGCCGTAGGCAAAGGCGACTCGCCCCATCGCTACGCATGATGCTTTGCTCATCCAGGCGGTGGCTCTCCCGTGTGTGAGTCCACAATCTGACTCGTCGGTCGGATGTTAAAATCACTTGTTTTGGACTGGTCGTGGTATTCTCGTTTAAGACATGTGCTGAACAGGAGCGATGGCGTTGATGCACCTGTGGAGTGTAAATGTTGGGCAGGCCGAAGCGATGAAAAACGCGAAAGCATCAGGCAGGCTTCGTACAGGTAGCTGATCCGGTGCGTTTGGAGCCGTATCAGGGCGGTGCAGTGACGGCGCTTGAACTCTTCCATGACTTTTTTACGGTGGAACGTGACGGGGCGACTATCTGGCGGCATCTGGCTGCACCAATCGCAATACGGGCTCGGTTAGACAAGGAGCAGGAACTCCAAGAAATTATGGCGCAGCAATCGACGTGACACTCAACCGATGTTATGGTGCAAGCGATGCGGCTACTTTTCGGGAAACAGGGTGTGATTGCAGCAGTCATTGGTGTTTAAGCCCGCTGGCGCTGTCGTGGTATTGAGTCGATGCCGGGCAAGGTACGCTGGCACGCGTACCGCTGAGCTAGCTGCTGTTAACAGCTCTCGAAGAATTGACAAGGACATTGCCGTGCGTATCCTGTGTACATTCGCCGGTGGCAGCGGTCACTTCGAGCCACTCGTCCCGATTGCGCGTGCCGCTCAAGCCGCGGGTCACAGCGTGGCGTTTGCAGCCCAAGCAGCCATGGTGCCGACAGTGGAAGCTGCGGGCTTCACCGCGTTCGACACGGGTGGGGCTACCGTTCGTAGCACTCACGAGCGGCTCCCGCTGCTTGCTGTGAATGCGGAGCGGGAAGACAAAGCCTTACGTGAAAGCTATGCATATCGGATTGCCCGTGAACGTGCGAGCACCTTGCTCGTGCTGTGCGCCGAATGGCTGCCCGATCTTCTGGTATGCGACGAGGTCGATTTCGGCGCAATGATCAGCGCCGAGCGACTTGGCCTGCCGTATGCAACGGTGCTGGTTATCGCCGCGGGCTCGTTCGTTCGTCACAGTGTGGTCGCCGAGCCACTAAACGCGCTGCGCGCTCAACATGGACTGCCTCCGGATCCCGAACTACGCATGCTGAGCCGTTATCTCACGCTGTCGCCGTTTCCGCCCAGCTATCGCGACCCCGCCTTTCCACTGCCTGCTACGGCTCACCTGTTCCGTCCGCTCGCCCTTGTGCCGGAGGCAAGCACCCCCGTACTGGTCTGGCCAACGTTCCGGCACGACTGCCCGACCGTGTACTTTACGCTCGGCACTGTGTTTAACCTCGAGTCCGGCGATCTGTTTGCGCGCGTGCTCGCAGGCCTGCATGATCTTCCCTGCAATGTTATCGCCACTGTGGGCCGCGAGATCGACCCGGCCGAGTTTGGGCCGCAGCCTCCCAACGTTCGGATCGAGCGCTACATTCCGCAGGGATCGGTGCTGCCCCGCTGCGATCTGGTGCTCTCGCATGGTGGATCGGGGAGTGTGTTAGGCGCGTTGACGCATGGCCTGCCGATGGTACTGATTCCATTGGGCGCGGATCAACCATTCAACGCCGCGCGCTGTGCCGCGCTGGGAGTGGCACAGGTTCTGGACGCCATGGAGGCAACACCAGCAGGTGTGCGTGAGGCCGTCGCAACGGTGGTCGCAAGCTCATCCTATCGTCAGGCTGCCGAGCGTCTACGCGACGAGATCGCCGCTCTGCCGGCACCGGCGCACGCCGTCACTCTGCTGGAGCGGCTTGTGGCGGAGCGCCGGCCAATCGTCGCAACATGAGGCGTCGTTCTCGCGGTATCATGTTGGCCATGAATGCACCAAGCGAAATATCGCGGACGTTTCCGATTGACGCGGTGATGGACGTTTTGCACGCGGCAATGCCGGCCTTTCCGCAGCCGCTGATCGATGATATGGGCGCCAACAGCCAAACGCCTTTCCGGATCTTGATCGCGACGATCCTGAGTCTGCGTACCAAAGATACGCTCACCGCGGTGGTCGCGCCCAGACTCTTCGCCGTCGCCGACACACCCGCCGCAATGTTGGCACTATCCGAATCCGAGCTTGCAGCATTAATTTATCCGGTAGGCTTTTATCGCAACAAAGCACGGGCCATTCGTGAGATAAGCGTGCTGCTGCTGGAGCGTCACGGCGGGGCAGTGCCCCAGGAGTTGGATGCGCTGCTGGAGCTGCCGGGCGTAGGCCGCAAAACAGCCAATCTGGTGTTAACGATGGGCTTTGGCTTGCCGGGCATCTGCGTCGATACCCATGTGCATCGCATTTGCAACCGTTGGGGCTATATTCAAACCAAGACGCCCGAAGAGACCGAGCTCGTCCTGCGCGGCCAGCTGCCACCGCAGCATTGGATCGCGATCAACGGGCTGCTGGTGACGCTGGGGCAAAATATTTGTCATCCAACCTCGCCCAAATGCAGCACGTGCCCGGTCGCGGCCTACTGCGCGCGGATTGGAGTAACCCGCAGCAGATAACAACGCGGCGATCTTGGGTGCTGGAACTGCCACCGCTGGCGTGGCACTGTTTCACCCAAGACCGCGGCGCATCCGTGTCGTTACGCGTTGAGCGGTCCTTCAAACAATGCGTGACCCGCTTCGCCAATCGCTTCGTACAGCGTCGGGTGGGCGTGAATGGTATGGACCAAGCTCTCGCCCGTCGCCTCGTGCGACAGCGCCATCACCGCCTCGCCCAGCAGCTCGGTCGCTTCCGGGCCGATGATATGAATCCCGAGCACTTCATCATACTTTTTGTCGGCGACGATCTTAACGAAGCCGGTACGCTCGGTCCGAATGGTGGCATGGCCGTTGGCCGAGAACGGGAACTTGCCGACTTTGACGTCGTAGCCGCGCTCACGAGCCTGAGCTTCCGTCAGCCCAACATGCCCGATCTGCGGGTTGCACCAGTAGGGCGCCGGTACCTTGTCGTAGTTGATCGGCGTGACATGGTGCCCAGCCATGAACTCGGCCGCCAACACCCCTTCGGCAGACGCGACATGCGCCAGACCGGTCTTGGCCACACAGTCGCCAATCGAAAAGATCGACGGAATGTTGGTTTGCATCATCTCGTTGACCTTGACGTTGCCGCGCTCATCGGTTTCCACGCCGACCTGCTCCAGGCCAATGTCTTTGGTTAGCGCGGCACGACCCGCTGCCACCAGCAGCTTGTCGCCCTCGATGCGCTGCTCCTTGCCCTCGGCATCGGTGTACATCACCGCCACGCCGTTTTCGGTCGGGTCCACACCGCCGACCTTGACGTTGAGGTTAACCTTGATGCCTCGGCGCTGGAACGCGCGCAGCAGCTCCGCGCTGATTTCCTCGTCCGCCAGCCGAATCAGCCGCGGCAGTGCTTCCAGGATGGTAACCTGGCTACCGAAACCATGAAAGGCCGTAGCCATCTCCACGCCGATCACGCCGCCGCCGATCACGACCAACCGCTGCGGCACTTCCTTGAGCGCCAAAATACCCGTGCTGGACAAAATTCGGTCTTCGTCGATCTTGGCGAAGGGCAGCGAGGTTGGCCGAGAGCCGGTAGCGATAATGATATTTTTAGCATTAACTGCTTGCTCACCCGCCTCGGCTTGCACGCTGATGCTGTTCGGGCCCGTCAGACGACCAAAGCCTTTGATCACGTCGACCTTGTTTTTCTTGAGCAAGCTGCCGACGCCGCCCGTCATTTGCTTGACCACCCGCTCTTTAAAGCTCACGGTCGCGCCGAAGTCGAGCCGCACATTGTCGGCCACCACGCCGATGCGCTTGCCCTCCTTGGCTTCCTGTAGCAGATGCGAGGTATGCAGAAAGGCTTTGGATGGGATGCAGCCGACGTTGAGACACACCCCGCCCAGCTCACCGGCCTCGATGACGACCGCTTTCATGCCCAGCTGGGCAGCCCGGATCGCCGCGATATAGCCGCCCGGCCCCGACCCAATCACGCCCAGATCGTACTGTGTATCAGCCATTGAATCCTCCACGCGACAGCATAGGCTGCAAAGGCCGCGGCGCTCGCCCACAACCACGGCCGACGGCGTGCCCGCGCTATCGTCGAATGTTGTGCCCGGAGTTGTTGGCGCTTAACTCCCCTCGTCCTATGATACCATAGCGTTAACTGGCGCTTTCAGCGATGGTTCGCTGCTAGGATTAACACAGGTGGATCGTGACAACAACCGCAGCATGGCTGCCTGCCCCATTTGTGGCGCGCATGCGCGCGCTGCTGGGCGCTGAAGCTGACGCTTTTCTGGCAGCGTACGCGCAGCAACCGTCGGGAGGGCTGCGTACCAATACCTTGAAGCTCGATCCCGCGCGCCTGCAACAGATCGCGCCTTTCGAGCTGGAGCCGGTGCCGTGGTGTCCTGTGGGCTTTTTCATTCCCCCTGGCGCACGACCGGGCAAGCATCCGTATCATGCTGCCGGTTTGTACTACATTCAGGAGCCCTCGGCAATGGCCGTGGTGGAGGCGCTCGACGTTCGGCCTGGCCTGCGTGTGCTTGATCTGGCCGCCGCGCCGGGCGGCAAAACTACCCAAATTGCGGCGCTGCTCGGCGGGGATCGAGGTCTGCTGGTGGCGAATGAGGTGGAGTCTAGCCGGATCAAGCCGCTTGGGGAGAATCTGGAGCGCTGGGGCGCACGCAACGTCGTGATTACGAACGAGTCGGTCGAGCGCCTGGCGGAACACTTCGGCCCGGCCTTTGACCGCGTGCTGCTGGATGCGCCCTGTTCCGGCGAGGGCATGTTCCGCAAAAATCCGGCCGCTCGCGATGAGTGGAGTGTTGAACATGTGCAGGGCTGTGCCCTACGCCAGGGTCTTGTGCTGGAGCAGGCCGCCCGGCTGGTTGCGCCCGACGGGCTATTGGTGTACAGCACCTGTACGTTCGCGCCTGAGGAAAATGAGCAGCAGATTGCGTCCTTTCTCCAATCCCATCCCGCCTGGGAGCTCGTGCCAATACCGGCAAACCACGGCTTTGCGCGAGCACGTCCCGAATGGAGCGTACCACCCCTCCCTGAGCTTGCGGGCGCTGTACGGTTATGGCCGCAGCGCTTGCAGGGCGAAGGCCACTTCATCGCGCTGCTGCGCAACAGCGCGAGCGCACCTGCAGCGTCGGCAGCAGCTGCCCATCCGTCTCCATACCGCATCAGGATCAAGTCTGAACGAACACAGTCGCTCCCGCGTCAAACCGTCACGCCCATACCGGTCGACGCCTGGTACGTATTTGCGCAGACATGCTTAACCACGCCGCTGCCGTCCGACCGGATCAAAACAGTCGGTGAGCACGTGTATCTCCATCCGGCCGATCTGCTTGATCTGAGCGGACTGCGCGTGGTGCGGGCTGGCCTATGGTTAGGCACCAGCAAGCCCGGCCGCTTCGAGCCGTCGCACGCGCTGGCTTTGGCGCTTACCGGCGACGATGTCCGCAATATCATCGTGTTGCAAGCCGCTGAGGTAGAACGTTATCTGCGCGGCGAGACACTAAACCAGCCTGGCCCTGATGGCTGGGCGCTGGTCACGCTTGATGGCTGGCCACTTGGCTGGGGGCGGCGGGTGAAGGGAACGGTTAAAAATTTCTATCCCAAGGGCTTACGCGGTAAGCATTGAGGCCAGAGCGACAGATTACACGGCGGATCAGATGGCTGCGCAACATAGCCGTCTGATCCGCCGTATCGTCTACTGGAACTGTTCCAGCGTGCGCTTGACCTGCCCCAAAAAGCTGTCGGCCGTAGCGCCGTCGATCAGGCGGTGATCAAAGGTCAGGCTCAGATAGCACATCGGCCGAATCGCCAGCGCATCCAGTCCGTTTTCGCTGACCACCACCACCCGTTTTTGCATCGCACCCACGCCCAGGATGGCGGATTGCGGCTGATTAATGATCGGCATGGCAAAGAGCGAGCCGGACACGCCATGGTTGGTGATGGTGAAGGTGCCGCCCTGGGTATCGTCCGCCTGGAGGCGGCGTGAGCGCGCCCGTTCCGCCAGATCATTGACCGCCCGCGCCAAGCCTAGCAGGCTTTTTTCGTCGGCGTCTTTGATCACAGGCACGATCAAACCATCCGGAATGGCGACCGCCACACCGATGTTGAGGCGCTGGTGCATCACGATGCCGTCGTCGCCGAAGCTGGCATTGACGATGGGCACGGCTTGCAGCCCCGCGACGACCGCCTGCACAAAGTAGGGTGTGAAGGTTAGTTTCACGCCTTGGCGCTCAAAATCGCCCTTGTGCCGCTCGCGGTGGGCCACGACGCGGCTAAGATCCGCCTCCATCACCGTGGTAACGTGGGGCGCAGTACGTTTCGAGCGTACCATATGATCGGCAATCGCCCGGCGCATCGGCGACAAGGGTACAAGCTCATCGTCGGGGCCGAGCGTGGCAGCGGCGGGTGCTTTCGGCTGCGCTGTGCTGAACGTGTCGCCGGAAGCTGGTTGTGGCTGCTTCATCGCTGCGGCTGCGTCAGCCTGAGCCAGGGCCTCAGGTCCCGACTGCAGTGCTTGGTGGAGCTCAGCCTCGACCTCCCGCGTGGCAGCTGTAGCGAGCGTGCTGTCGGGCGTTGCGTCAGGGCTTGTGGTCGCTGCGGCAGGTTGAGCGCTGCTTGCCTGACCTGCCTTACGCGCGGCAACAAATGCCTCGATGTCCTTTTTGCTGATGCGCCCTCCCGCGCCAGTTCCCGGCACCTGCCGCAGATCGATCGCATGCTCGGCGGCTAGCCGCGCCACGGCCGGTGAAATGGGCGCTTTATTGGCCGGACCACCCTGCGCTGGAGCAGCGGATGCTGCCGGGGTGGCTCCATTTGACGCCCCGGTACTTGCCACCTCGTCGGAATCGGCCAGTCGTGCGATCACCGTGCCCACCGCAACCGTCTCGCCCTCGGGCACCAAAATCTCCAACAGTGTGCCATTGATCGGCGCGGACACCTCGGTATCGACCTTGTCGGTCGTCACCTCCAGCATTGGCTCGTACTGCTCAAGCTCTTCACCCGGCTGCTTCAGCCAGCGGCCAATGGTGCCTTCCGTTACGCTCTCGCCCAACTTGGGCATCTTGAATTCGAGGGCCATGGTGCTCCTGAAAAGGTAACAGGCAATAGGCATCAGGCAACAGGCTGCAGAATTAACTAACTGCCTGAAGCCTGATGCCTGAAACCTGTGGCCTAATATGCTGCCAGCTCACGAATTTTGGCGGCGATGCGCTCAGGTGAGGGCATAAAGGCTTCTTCCAGCGTTGCTGCAAAGGGCATGGCCGGCACATCCGGGCCGGCAAGACGCATGATCGGTCCGTCAAGATATTCAAAGGCGTGCTCGGCGATCAGGGCGGCCAACTCGCCGCCGATCCCGCCGGTCAGGTTGTCCTCGTGCACGATCAAAACTTTGCCCGTTTTACGCACGCTGTTGAAGATCATTTCCGTATCAAGCGGCCGAACCGTGCGCAGGTCAAGCACCTCGATATTCAGGCCATCCGTCTGGGCGAGCTGCTCCGCCGCTTCCAGAGCGTAGTGCAGCATCAAGCCATACGTGATCACGGTCAGGTCGTCGCCCTCCCGCTTGATGTCGGCTTTGCCGATCGGAACCGAATAATCGCCGTCGGGCACCTCGCCCTTGATCAACCGGTACGTTTTCTTGTGCTCAAAAAACATCACCGGGTCGGGGTCGGCAATGGCGCTCTTGATCAGGCCTTTCACATCGTAGGGGGTGGCGGGCACCACAACCTTGAGGCCTGGCACATGCGCAAAAAAGGCTTCAACCGACTGCGAGTGGTACAGCGCGCCATGAATCCCGCCGCCATACGGCGCGCGAATCACCAGCGGCACATTCCAATCGCCATTCGAGCGGTAAGCAATCCGCGCGGTCTCGCTCACGATCTGGTTCATCGCTGGCCAGATAAAGTCGGCAAACTGAATTTCGGCAATTGGCCGCATTCCAGACATCGCGGCGCCGGTACACGCGCCCACGATCACGCCCTCGGCCAGCGGCGAGTCGATGACGCGCCATGGCCCGTATTTGGCTTGTAAGCCTTCGGTGACGCGAAAAACGCCGCCGCGCTTGCCGACATCTTCGCCAAAAACAAAGACACGCTCGTCCGCCGCCATCGATTCGTCGATGCCGGCCCGCAGCGCTTCGATCAGTGATAACTCTGCCATATCGGTTGTGTATCCAGTGCTTTCCAGCTACGCTTCAACGTGTTTGCGGTCGGTGGGCTAGCGGGTGACGGCTAGTCTCGTGCTTGGGAGGTGAAGACATGCTCAAGCAGCGTGCTGGGATCCGGCAAGGGCGCTGCTTCGGCGGCCGCGGTTGCCTCGTTGACCTGGTGCTTGATCCGCTCGCGCAGCTCCCGCTCATGCGCGTCGGTCAAAATGTCTTCGGCCTTGAGATACGCCGCAAAGCGGTCAATGGGATCGTGCTGCTTGATCGCCTTAAGTTCGTCGGACGGACGATAGGTGCGGTCGTTGTCGTCGGACGAGTGCGGTGTGAGGCGCAGACACTTGAATTCAAGCAACGTCGGGCCATCGCCGCGTCGTGCCCGCTCAACAGCAGCCTGTGTTGCTTCAAAGCACGCAACCGGGTCGGTGCCGTCTACCACGACGCCCGGAAAGCCATAGCCGGCGGCCCGATCCGCAACGTCCTCAACGCCCATCTGCTGCCGCTGCGGCACCGAAATCGCATAGCCGTTGTTTTCGCACACAAAGATAACTGGTAAAGCATGCGCGCCCGCCAGGTTCATCGCCTCGTGAACCTCGCCCTGGCTGCTGGTACCTTCGCCGAACGACACCCACGCGACCGCATCGTCCACAATTCGGCCGGCCAGCTCATTGTGGATTTTGATCGCAAGCCCAATTCCGGCGGCGTGGGGCACCTGCGTTCCCGTCGGCGATGAGCCTGAAACAATCTTGAGCTTGCGGTAGCCATAATGGGCCGGCATTTGCCGTCCACCGCTGTTGGGATCGCCAGCCCGCGCGAACAGGCCCAGCATAACCTCGGTCGGCGTGTAGCCCAGCGTTAACACCACGCCAAGATCGCGGTAATACGGCAGCACCCAATCCTTACCCGGCGTCAAGGCAAAGGCACTGCCGACCTGGGCCGCCTCGTGTCCCTGGCAAGAGATCACAAACGGCGCCTTGCCCTGTCGGTTCAGAATCCACTGCCGCTCATCCAACGAGCGCGCCAGCAACATTTTTTCAAAGATTGCCAATAAATCCGTGTGTTCAAGGCCGGCGGAAACGCCACTTGCCTGCAGGTTGGTCATAGCCAGCTCTCCACAATCACAACAAACAATGCGCCTGCGGCGAGGCCGAGGCGCTGCTTAATTGCATTTTGCATACGACTGTGATCTCGCCGAAGCGCGCGATGGGCACCCAGCGAGACACAACCGCACCCATCCTCATTGACGGCATGTGTAGTGTCATCAATTTTAGTGTAGCACAAACAGCTGCGGACATGCAAACACCTTAATCGGTGTCCCAACGGCGATGCGTATGCCGTTTTTTCCAGCGTGCCGGCTGGAAACAGCCAATCCGTTCGTCCATAGCGGTTGTCTTGCGGATGGCTAACAGTTGGCTGACGAATGGCTAGCTTCGGGTTGTGAGTGCATCACCTGCTTGCGATACACGGCCACTATCATTCTGTTACGCGCACAAACCCGAAGCCAACAGCGTGCAGCGGTGGGAGGAACAGTATGCTGGGAGACAAGGAGCTGGCAGCATGTATCGCTGCAATTCAAGCCGGTGATTCACAGGCGATGGAGGAGCTGTACCTGTCATATGCCGAGGCCATCCGGCGCTACTGTTATGTTCGCCTTGCCGATGCGGAAGCAGCTCAAGATTGTGTACAGGAAATTTTTGTGAACGTGTGGCGTAGCATCAAGCGCTTTGAATATCGCGGTCTGGCTTCGTTTGCGGCCTGGCTGTACGCGATCTCCAACAACATGGTCATTAATTTCGTGCGCCAGCGTCAGCATCACCCGCAGCTCTCGTTGAGCGATCAGTGGCAGCTGACCGATCCGCGTGATACGGCGGGCACGGTTGCAGACAATCTTGCGGTGCGGCAAGCGTTACATCGGTTGACGCCAGAGCAGCAACTTGTGGTTACTCTGCGCTTTTTTGCTGGCCTTTCCAACGAAGAGGCGGCGATGACCATGAAGCGCTCGGTTGGAGCCGTGAAGGTGTTGCAGCATCGCGCGCTCAATCGTTTGCATCAGCTCCTGGCTGACGAACGGCTGGGACCGCGACAACGCGTTCCAGCCAAAGCGGCCGTTCTAGCTCACGCTTAATATGTAAACTGCTCGCATTATGTGCCTGCTTCATGCCCATCCGCCCATGGTTGGGTACCACCCCCCCCACGAATTTTCATCAGAATTTTACGCAGCACATATCCAAATTTGCCTTTTGTGCGTATTAACATATGTAGAAACCTACACGTGCTTCCCCGCGGTTGGGCCAAGCAATACGCTATCGGGAGTGTAGGGCTATGGTTTTGGCAAAAGCAATGAGGCTTTAGTTATGGCACAACGCGCACTTACATCCCCGCCCGAATTCTACGACGTCACCGCTCGGTATTTGAACCCACTGCCACGCACGATTAACCGCGTCGGCGCTCCGCTGCTGCTGGATGGCACGTGGCAGTTTGAGCTGGACCTGGCCAATCGCGGCCTGGCGGAACATTGGGAGGCTGGCCACACCTACTCTGGCACAACCCAGTGGCCCGGCTCGATTGAAAGCCAGCTCCAAGCCGGCCTGGCGTTGCCCTGGGAAGATGAAGTCGTCGCCTGGTACGAGCGCACCTTTGAGCTGCCCGCGGCCTGGGCGGACGAACTGGTCCAGGTCACATTCGGGGCGGTCGGCTATGAAACCCAGGTTTGGCTCAACGGCACGCCGCTGCTCACAGTCGAGGGCGAGGCAGTCCATGTGGGCGAATTTACCTCCTTTTCATATGAATTACCTCGTGAGCTGCTGCTGCCGATCAACCGGCTGACCGTGCGTATCTCGGATTCGCTCGACAGCGAGATCCCGCGCGGCAAGCAGGCATCGCGTATTTATAAGCGCGGCGGCATCTGGTATCAAACCACCAGTGGTGCGTTGCGCTCGGTCTGGTTGGAAGTTGTCGAGCGGAATCGCTTACGCTCTTATTTAGGCGTCCATAGTCAGATCGAAAGCAACGTTGTTACCTTTGATTTCACGACTCGCGTGTACGACGCGGGCCGCTATATGCTGAAGCTGGTTGTGCAGTCCGCCGACGACGATGAGGTGCTGGTGGCGCGTGAGTGGCCACTCGATCTGCAGCCGGGAACTAAACATCAGCAGGTTGCTGTTGTTGTGCCCGAGGCGCAGTGTTGGTCCGTCCAAACACCATACCTGTACCGGGTCACAGCGCAACTTGTGGGCGCGGACAGCCATGTGTCGCAGATCAGCGCGCGCTGGGGCATGCGCAAGATCGAGGCACGCGGCCGCCAAATCTTTTTGAACAACGAGCCAATCTATCTGGATGGGATCCTGTATCAGCCGGCTGAGGCGACCTGGGAACAGATCAAGCAGCACCTTGAGGCGATGCGCAAGCTCGGCTGTAATCTGGTGCGGATCCATATCGCCGGCATTGATCCACGCATGTTCGACCTCGCCGACGAGCTGGGCATGCTGCTATGGGTGGAGGTGCCCAGCCCTCACTCGTCCAGCGAGCGCAGCCGAGAAAACCATTGGGCCGAGATGCGCCGCATGGCCCGCGTGATCCGTTCGCACGCGTCCGTGGTGATCTGGAGCATGTACAATGAGGATTGGGGCATTCAGGATGTTGCCGCCAATCAGGCGACGCGTGACTACCTTGCACGGTTATACGACTACCTTCATGTGCATTGCCCCCAGCTGCTGATCGTCGACAACGACGGCTGGCGGCATGTGTCGGTCAATGGCGCGCTGCAGTCCGACCTGCTGACCGCGCATATTTACCAGAATACGGAGGCTGGTTGGGATGATGCCCTGGATCGACTGTGTCACGGCGATCCTTCGGTGACTGCGGAAAGCTTGGTTGTGGGCGATCCTTTCTTTTATGAGGGACAGGTGCCGCTGGTTGTTTCCGAGTGGGGCGGCTTTGGCTGGGAAGGCTATGGTGGTCCCGCCGAGCTCGACGCTCGCGCCGAACAGATTGTCGCCTACAAGCAAGCGCTGCGCGCACAGCCGATTGCCGGCGATGTGTACACCCAGGCAACCAATATTGAGGACGAGCGGAATGGCTTGATCGATTTCAAGACCGGCCGGCTGCTTGTCCCGCCGGGTATTCTGCGCACAGCGCCACCATCTCTGTAATCTGTCCGTTGGAAGCTCGTGCATGTTCGTGGAGGGCCCACACAAACGTGCCCTCCACCTGCCGCGGCTGGTACAATAATGGCATACAACGCGCAGGTAAACGTGGTTCATGGCTATACTTGAAGGCTCCTTAGAGCGCATCACCTATCACAATTCCCAAACAGGTTACACTGTTGCGCGGGTGCAGCCCGCGGGGAAGCGCCATCTGGTCGCGGTCGTGGGCAAGCTGATCGGCGTCCAGGTGGGCGAGGCGCTGCGCCTGGAAGGCGAGTGGAGCAGCCATCCGGAGCATGGGCGCCAGTTCACCGTGGCAACGTGGCACGCGCTGCTGCCGACCGAGGTCGAGGGCATCCGCAAATATCTTGGCTCCGGCCTGATCAAGGGCATCGGGCCGAAGATGGCTGAGCGCATTGTGGCGACCTTTGGCGTGGATACGCTGCGCGTGATCGAGCAGCAGCCCGAACGGCTCAGCGAAGTGCGTGGTCTTGGCCGCAAAAAAGATGATATTGTGCGGGCTTGGAACGAGCAGCAGGGTATCAAAGCGCTGATGACGCTGCTCCAAGGGCATGGTCTTACCCCGTCGCTCGCCGTCAAAATTTACCGGCACTATGGAGAGGCTGCGCTCGAGATTGTGCAGCAGCAGCCGTATCGCCTGGCCGACGAAGTGTTTGGGATCGGCTTTTTGACGGCCGACCAAATTGCCCATGCTGAGGGCGTGCGCCACGACGACCCCTTCAGGCTGGGGGCCGGTCTGCGGCACGTTCTCAGCACGGCTGCCAACGATGGCCATTGCTTCTTGCCGCGCGGTGAGCTTGTGCCACGGGCGGCTAAGCTGCTGGAAGTTGACGAGGCGGCGATTGTGACGACGTTACAACGGCTGGATGCCGCGGGAGAGCAGGCGAGCGGCGTGCGGGTCGACGATGTCGACGGGATGCAGCATGTCTATCTGCGACCGCTGTGCTACGCTGAGGAGGGGGTGGCCAACGCCATCAAGACGATTCAGGCAACCCCGTCAGGGCTGCTGACCCGTGCCAAGCAGCTGCCCTGGCCGCACGTCTGGGCCACGGTGCACCGCGATATGGGCGTTGAGCTGACCCCAAAGCAGCAGGCCGCCGTCCGAGCAGCGCTCACCGATAAGCTGGTCGTGCTGACCGGCGGCCCCGGTACCGGCAAAACATCGACGCTGCGCGCGTTAATTCTGCTGCTGGATATGCTCAAGCAGCGCTATGTGCTGGCGTCGCCAACCGGCCGTGCGGCCAAGCGTTTGAGTGAAGCAACCGGAGCCGAGGCCCGCACGATCCACCGGCTGCTTGAATACTCGCCGCTGGGCGAGTCTCAGTTCAAGCGCAACCGCGATAATCCCCTGCCGTGTGATATGTTGATCGTGGACGAAGCCTCGATGCTGGACGTTGTGCTGTGCAACAGCCTGCTTAAAGCGGTTCCGCCTACGGCCCACGTACTCTTTGTGGGCGATGTCGATCAGCTGCCCTCTGTCGGGCCGGGCAACGTACTGCACGACCTGATCGAGAGCTGGGCGGTCACGCCGGTCCATCTTGACCGGGTGTTTCGCCAGGCTGAAGGCTCCGGTATTATCGCCAATGCCCACCGCATCAATCATGGCGAACAGCCCGAGCTGCGCGACTTAAGTGACTTTTTCTTTTTCCCCAAGCCGCAGCCCGAGCCCTGTGCCGAGCTGGTGGTCGATTTGGTCTGCGAGCGCATTCCTCGGCGCTTCGGCGTCGATCCGCGCCGAGCAATCCAGGTGTTGTCGCCGACCCATCGCGGTCCGGCTGGCGTCCAAGCGCTTAACAAGCTGCTGCAGGCCGCGCTCAACCCGCCGCATCCCAGCAAGCCTGAGCAGCTGTGGGGCGATACGATCTTTCGCCTCGGCGACCGCGTCATGCAGGTGCGTAACAATTACGACCTTGACGTGTACAACGGCGATGTGGGCGAGATCGTGGCGCTGGATGAGCGCGAACGGACCTTAACGGTCCGCTTTGAAGAGGCCCGCAGCGTGCGTGAGGTGCTGTACGACTGGGCCTTTTTGGATGAGCTGCAGTTGGCGTACGCGCTCAGCATTCATAAATCGCAGGGCGGCGAGTATCCGGTAGTGGTAGTGCCGCTGCTCAAGGCGCACGGCCTGCTGCTCCAGCGTAACCTGCTGTACACGGCCATCACGCGGGCCAAGCAAGTCGTGGTCCTGGCCGGCGATGTTCAAGCTATTGCGATTGCGGTCAACAATAACCGGGTGACCGAGCGTTTTTCGGGCCTGCAGCGCCGCTTACGAGCCAATTTATAGGCTAGCCCTGTGTGTCTGGTGATTGGGTAACCGTTCCCCGACGGGTCCGCCAACCAGTTCCGTTGCTGCATACTGTTGTTGTTGGGCCGTTGGCCACGGGTCCTGTGCTTGAGATACTTGAAATGTCGTCCCCCCGCTTACGCCGAGGAACTTCATGGGTCGTCTTTGCCTGCTCTTGCTGTTGCTGCTCACCGCCTGTCAAGTCACGGTGCCGGCGGAGCCAACACCAACAGCCCAGCGATCCGCCCTGAGCGTAGCCACCATTGGTAGCGCAGAAGCATCGTCGGCACCAGTTGCAGCTACGCCAACCTGGACGCCGGAGCCAACCTTGACCCCAACGCCCTTGCCGACCGCCACGTTGACGCCGATCCCGACGGTCACGCCCATGCCTACCACCACGCCGACCAGTGCGCCTGTTGCAGCGCCGGTGCTGCTGATCGAGCGGCCGCTGCCCAACGAGTTTGTGCCGGGTACGATTTCGGTTGCGGGCAAAGTTGCCAATGCGACAGCTGGTACGGTTACGGTTGAGCTGCGTTCGCCCGACGGTCAATCGTTGGGTCCACCGCCGATTGTTGCCGTGACCACAGTTGTGAGCGATGGCTTGGCATTTACGGGCGAGCTGCCGGTGGATTTGCCGCCAACGCCACGCCCTTTCACCGTTCATGCGGTATGGTCAGGGCCGGATAGCACCTCGGTAGCCGAGGCCAGCCAACCAATTAACGTGCTCGGACGCTTTCCGCGCGTCTCGCAGCTCACCTTGGATACGCCGCGCCCCTTTGCCCGCGGCAGCGAACCAACCATTGCCGTGCGGGGCTTTGCGCCAGGCCCGCCGGCCAAAGTTTTAGTGCGGCTGCTCGACAGCGCCGACAATGTTGTGGAGTCGGTGGAGGCGCGCTTGCTGTGGTATCAACCAGGGCTGCCGTGTGCGTTCGAGGCAAACCTTGCGAATAATCCAGCGGGGACACAAGTGCAGGTCATTATGCTCGGTCCGGATGATGCGGTGCTTGAAGCGGTCCGGGTCCGGCTTGACCCTCCGAGCTAAGCTGTAACTGCTTATACGTATTCCTGCGCCTGGCTGCTCGTCGCCTGGTCAACGCAGGGCCAAGAAAATACAGATGGCGGCAATGCCCCAGCCGGTCAGCACCTGGCCGATGGTATGATTGCCGGTCCGGATTCTGGCCCAGCCGAGCGCCGTCGCCACCAACCAAACGACGATGCCCAGCGGCACCATATAGTGGGTGGTGAGCACGGCCAGCGTGGCGATCGAAGCCGAATGAACGCTGACCTTGTACACGAAATTGATCAGCATGCACAGTACGGTAATACCGATGGTTGCGCCGATTAGCCGCAGAAAAATCAGTGGCACGCTGAGGGCGTACAGGGCTACTGTCGCCAGCAGAACCGACCCGAGGGCGAAAAAATAGAGCCCATGCCGTTGGCTTCGTTCCGAAACGTCGTCGTCGCTGTAGTGGCCACGAAACAGCCGAAAATAAAAGTACAAGGTCGGCGGCAGCACGATCAGGGCGATCACTGTTAGCGCCCAGCCCAGCCCCAGCAGCCGCGCGTCTACGAAATCGCCGGCATACGCGCCAACCACCAGAAATGATGCAATGCCGTTCGTGATGGGATGAAATATTTGCGAGAGCGCGCGTCCAATACGATACGCGTTATCTTGTCTGACGGGATTACCAAATTGGTCGATCGCTGGCATGTATCCACTCCACGTTTCCTTCGAGTTGCTGTTGAATCATCATACTGCATGGGTAGTTACGTCCCAAAAGGCAGATGTGTTACAGCAATGGCTACGCCACCCCACGCTTTGGCGGTTTGGGTGGCACAGTGGCTAGGGGGTAGTGGTCTGCCCAATCGTTTGGTAGATGTGCCAGAGCTGCTCGGCGGCGCGCTCCCAAGTGAACTTAGCTGCCTGGGAGGGTCCGCGCGTGGCCGCTTCCATCCACAATGTTTGCTCGGTAAGCAGGTGCTCGATGCCGTGTGCGATCGCGGTGATATCCATTGGATCGACCAAAATGCCGAGGTCGCCGACAACTTCTGGCAAGCTCGATGTGTTGGCCACCAGCGCTGGCGTGCCGCAGCCGAGCGCTTCAAGCGGTGGAAAGCCAAATCCTTCGTAGAGCGAGGGATACACACAGCCGCTCGCCAGCGTGTACAGCGCCGGCAGGTCGTCTTCGGCAATAGGTCCAAGCAGCCGTACTCCCGGCGTGTGGCGGGCGCGCTCCAGGATCGGCGCGGACAGCCAGCCCGGCTTGCCTCCCAGCACCAGCTCAAACGGCGGGACATGTTGTGTGGAGCGTACCCGCTCAAAGGCTTGCATCAGCCGCTCCAGATTCTTACGCGGCTCCAGCGTCCCAATGAAAAACAAGAACTGCTCCGGCAGCTCGTACTTGTGGCGTACGGCTGCGAGCTTATCCTCAGCCGTAACGCGTCGAAAATGCTGCCCCACACCCGGATACAGCACCGACACCTTGGCCGGCGGCACTTGCATCAACCGCTCCAAGTCCCGCCGCGAACTCTCGGAGTCGACCACCACATGCGTTGCCCGGCGGAGCGAACGCGGCACTGCGCGATCAAGATAGCGCCGCAGATTGGCATGGGCCGTTTCGGGGTGAATCCGAAACGTAAGATCATGCACCGTCAACAGCGTCGGCGCGCGACGGACGGGCGGCAGCACAAAGTCGGGGGCGTGCACCAGATCGACGGGCCCGGTCCACCGTTCGACCGGTAGCGGCAGCCGTGCCCGCTGCCACACAATGGTTAGCCAGCGCTCGCCCAATGGGATCGGCGCGGCGCGTACCTGAGCAAACTCGGCCTGTAATTCCCGTAGCGCATGGAGCCCCGGGTGGTCGGGCGGCAAATCACGGGCTGCATAAAAGAGCACAAGCTCGGCGCCCGTATTCAGCCGCAAAAAAGCACGCACCAGCTCGCGGGTATAGCGGCCAATACCGGCCGGTTGCCGCAGCGCTGCATTGTAGTCGAGTGCGATTTTCAAGGGTCGGGACGGCGCCTGCGCTACTACCCAGCACCATGGCGCATTGCTGTCCTCGGCTGCTGGATGATAGCCCGGGCTAGCTTATTTCCGTTTGGAGAACAGGTACAACACAAAGCCGAAGAGCACGATGCTCCAATAGTTGATCAAGCGATCCAGCAGTGCGACCGCGCCGGCGATGCTGGTGGTCACCCCGAACAGCGACGAGCGCAGTACGCCGATGATCCCGCCTTCAACCAAACCCAGGCCGCCCGGAGTCGCGGGCACTGTGGTAAGCAGCGAGCCCATCAACGCGACAAAGATCACTGCCGGCAAGCCAAGCCGCAGACCACCCATCGCCTCGATCACCAGAAACAAGCGCAACGACTCGCACATCCAAACGGCCGAGGTCAACAAGAACAGTATGGGTAAGCTGCGCGCCTTGAGCGAGCCGAGCGTGCCCGCCTCAAACGAGCCATATACGCGTTCCAGCCGCGTCGGTACAATCCGCCGAATATAAGGACTGAGGAAGCGCATGGCGGCCAAGCCGGACACAATTGCGACGACAAGCGCCAGCCCGAAGATAAAGACATAGCGGGCGCTGGCCGGCAGGTGCGTGCCGAATACGCTCCACGCGGACAGGACCAGCAGCGTGAACAGCACGATCATATCAAGCAGCCGCTCGGCGAAGATCGTGCCAAAGGTCCGCGAGAAAGAAACGTTGCCGTTATGCTTAAGGAGGTAGCCGCGATAGGCATCGCCTAGCTTGGCCGGCACAACACAGTTTGCAAACCACGACAGGCCGATATACTCGGTCAGCGCCGGAAGGGATGCCCAGGAGCGGCGGCCTTGGTCAACCGGAAACTGGGCATTACGCAGCAGAATGCGCCAGCGCAGAGCGCGCAGCGGAAACGTCAGATAAAAAATAACAAACGCAAGCAGGTACAACCCCAGGTTGATGCGCTGCATCTGCTGCCACGTCTCGGCTACGTCGAGGTCGAACCCACGAATAACAAACGCGATCACCGCTACCGCAGCGGCCAGGCTGATCAGCGTACGAATATTGAGGAGGCGCTCTTTGAGCGAAAATCCCCGCTCGGCAACCTCCTCCGTCGCTTCGTGTTCGTGGTGCGGACCGTCCTCGTTCTCATTGATCGGCACGGTGGTCGTACTCATGACGTCATCAAGGCCAAGTTCCGGCGGTTGCTCGTAGCTGGGCCCAAGCTCGCCTGCAGCTTAGCACGTTAGCTCCTTACTTCTTGTTGATACCACTCCCAAAGTCTCGCTAAACCTTCCGCTACCGAGACCTGGGGGTTGTAGCTAAGCAATTGCCGGGCCTTGCTCACATCCGCAAAGGTGACCACGGGCTCGCTGACGGGCAACTGCGCCGGTCGTATCTGAGCTTCGTGATTGACCAGCTCTTCGATGATGGTCACAAAATCACGCATCATCACTGGCTCGCCGCGGCCAAGGTTGATGATTTCATACCCCAGGTCGGCATCCAGCGCCGCCACCACGCCCGCAACAATATCACTCACATAGGTCCAATCCCGCCGCGGTCGACCCCCGTCATACAAGGTGATCGGCCGGCCATTGGCGATGGCGTCCGTGAACATGTAGGGCGTCATATCCGGGCGTCCGCGCGGGCCGTACACATTGAAGAAGCGTACGCAGGTTGACGGCAAGCCGTATGAGTTGAAGTACGCGGCGGCCAACACTTCGCACGCCTTTTTGCTGGCAGGATACGGCGCTAGCGGCAGATCGGTCGGGTCCGTCTCCACGAACGGAATTTTGTCGGTGCGGCCATAGATCGAGCTCGTCGAGGCAACAACCACTCCCTGGCAGTCGTTCCGGCGGGCTGCGTCCAAAATATTGAGCGTACCGTGGATATTGACGTCCTGGTAGATTTTGGGATTGCGCACCGAGTATGAGACGCTCGCCATCGCCGCTAAGTGGGCAATTTTGACCGGTCGATGGGTCGTGACGATTGAGTCGATCGCCGCATCGTCCCGAATATCAGCTTCAACCAGGGTAAATTGCGGATGGTTGAGCGCAGCCGCGACGTTGCGGCGCTTACGTGCCGGATCGTAATAGTCATTAAAGTTATCGACGCCGATCACGCGGTCGCCGCGCGCCAGCAGTGCGTCGCACAGGTGGGAACCGACAAAGCCAGCGCCCCCTGTCACCAGGTATGTGTTCATGCCTGTTCCTCTTTCCAGCGCTGTGCAATGATCGCTAAGCCCCACACACTGCTGAGCTGAATGCCCAGATTGAGCACATGCAGATTTTCAAAAACATTATGCCCAGCAACGGCGGCAATGATACCACAAACGCCCACCATTGCCGCCCCCCAGGCGGTCCCGGCTAGACGTTGCCGTGTGTGTAGGGCTTCCCGGAGTAGCACGCCAACCAGCAGCAGGTAAGCGAGCAAGCCGAACAGACCGCTTTCGGCCAGCGTGTGAATATAGTAGTTGTGGGCGTGGCCCTGCGAGATCGACCAGGGGGCGACAAAATAGGTTGGATAGGCAGCGTTAAAGTTGCCCACGCCTACGCCCAACAGCGGGTGGGCCTGAAACATGCGCCAGCCCGCTTGCCAGTGGGCCATCCGCTCCACGATCGCGAAATTTTCGGGCGTGACGGGGATCTCGCCGGCGTCAAAGATGCGGAGATTGTTGGTGATGGTGCCCAGGCGGTCGGTCAACGCGGGCGGCAAGACGCTGAACGCGCCCAGCAGCCCGACCAGTAACCCGAGCACAACCGCTAGGCCTGCCAGCACCGCGGTGCGCCGTCCTCCCACGATCGCTAGTACCCCCAGCCCGGCCACTGCGCCTAGCCACCCGCCGCGGGAGTACGACGCGAATAAACCGCCCAAAAGCAGCAGCGCAAAGCCGCCAAACAGTAAAACAAGCAAGCGCGATCCCCAACCTTGCTTTGTTGCGGCTGGAGCAGGACGACCGAATCGGGCGTTGTTGCCGGCCAGCCTTGGCCGCTCCTGCCCCGCAGCGGTTTGGAGTCCTGCACGCTGCGTGAAAAAATAAACGGCCAGCGCGGTTGCCAGCGGCCAGGCCATGTTAAGGTAGCCCGCGAAAGGATTTGGCTTGCCAAAGGTTGCCGATGCCCGCGCAAAACGGCCGCCTAATATCAAAAAGCTCGCGGGAGCGAGGCCAGGTATTCCGAATTGAACCAATCCATACAGCGCGGCTAAACCGGGTCCGGCCAACAACGCAACGACCAGCCCCCAGGCCCGCCAGCGGCTGGTGATGGTGCCGAGGGTGAGCACAAACGCCAGAAAGGATGCCACCCAGCGGGCAAACTGCAGCACGCCTTCGAGCTTTGAGTATGGCGTGAAGACGATGGAAGCAAGCTGCACGGCCAGGAAAACCAGCCATGGTCCGAGCAACGGAAGCTCAACGCGGCGCTCAGGATAGGCCAAAACCTGTAACAGCCACACGCCGAACGCCAGAACTACCACCGCCTGGGTCACGGTTAAGCCGGCCGGAAGCTGCACCAGGTCTTGCACCGGCACCGACAACACGGCCGCATACAAGCCAAAGGCCGGCTCGACCACCATCAGCGTGACCACCGTTAAGCCGGCCACCAGCGCTGCGGCAAATGGAAGCGGCAGCGCTGCCAGCGCCAACACGAGCGGCACTGCGGCTGCCAGCGCGAGGCCGGTACCTAGCCATTCACGCCGGTGCTGAGTATTGAGCGAAGCCATGTCATCCTGGCCTTAGGTGGAATGTCTGTCGGGCGGTAGCTGGCCAAGCCGACGCAGCTGCTCACGGAAATACGGAACGGTTAAGCGAATCCCGTCCTCGATCTCGACCGCCGGTTCCCAGCCCAGAATCGAGCAGGCGCGAGTGATATCCGGCTGTCGGGTTTGCGGATCGTCGGTGATGCGTAGATCGGGCTTGATGGTGATGCCGGCCGGATTGTTGGTTACTTCGTTGACAAGCTCGGCAAACTGCCGGATTGTAAACTCGCGCGGATTGCCGATGTTGACCGGATCGACCTCGTCGGAGTGCAGCAGCTTATACAGGCCCTCGACCAGATCGCTCACGTACTGAAACGAGCGCGTTTGGCCGCCATCGCCATACACCGTGAGCGGCTCGTGGCGCAGCGCCTGTTGAATAAAGTTGGGCACTACCCGTCCATCGGCCAAGCGCATGCGCGGCCCATACGTGTTGAAGATGCGCACGATGCGTGTTTCAAGGCCATGCGAGCGGTGGTAGGCCATCGTGATCGCTTCGGCGAAGCGCTTCGCCTCGTCGTACACGCCGCGCGGCCCGACCGGGTTGACGTTGCCCCAGTAGGACTCCGGCTGCGGATGGATCAACGGATCGCCATACACCTCCGACGTCGACGCCAGCAGAAAGCGCGCTCCCTTTTCCATCGCGAGACCGAGCGCATTGTGCGTGCCTAACGCGTTCACTTTCAGGGTTTGAATCGGTAATTCGAGGTAGTCGATCGGGCTGGCCGGTGACGCAAAATGTAAAATAGCATCAATCGGACCGGCCACATAGATATAGTGGGTCACGTCGTGCTTGACGAACCGAAAATGGTCGTTGCCAAAGAGATGGGCAATATTTTCGGCATTGCCTGTCAGCAGGTTATCCATCGCAATAACGTCGTGGCCCTCTTGCAAAAACCGCTCACACAAATGTGAGCCGATAAAGCCGGCGCCGCCGGTGATCAAAACGCGCATACCATTCCTTTACAACGAGAAACGTAAGCTAACTGGATATGTTCTCTTGGAACTAAAATTGTATTCTGCCAGAACCACCAAGGCAGTGGCTTGTTTCGCTGGTGATCGACAGTACTTTCGGACGCTGCCAGCCGACTAGTATGCGCCACGGCCACTCAGCACGGACGGAATGGTGGCCAACAAGATGCGGACATCCAGCCACAACGACCAATGTTCGGCGTAATAAATGTCGAGGCGCACCATCTCGTCAAAGCTGGTATCCGAGCGACCTGTCGCCTGCCACAGCCCGGTGATGCCGGGCGTTACTTCCAAGCGGCGCCGATGCCACGTCTCGTACTGAAACACTTCTTCGGGGATGGCCGGCCGTGGACCCACCAGGCTTATATCGCCGCGCAGCACATTCAAAAACTGCGGAATTTCGTCCAAGCTATACTTGCGCAGCACACGCCCTATCGGCGTTACGCGGGGATCGTGCTTCATTTTGAACATCGGGCCGCTGCCATCGTTTTGGGCTAGCAGTTCGGCCTTCAGCTCGTCCGCGTTGACCACCATGGTCCGGAACTTCAGAAACTCAAAGGGATGGCCGTGCCGGCCGATGCGGGTTTGGGTGTACAGGATCGGCCCGCGTGAGGTCAGCTTGATCGCCACGCTGATCAGCAGCGCCAGCAGGCCCCAGAGCGGCAAGGTTAGCAGCACCAAGGTCACGTCAAGGATGCGTTTCAGCCAGTAGTTCGCGCCCTTGATGCGGTTTTCCCGCAGCCCAATCAACGGCGTGCCCCGCAGCTCCTGAATGGTCACCCGGTCAAACGACAGCTCATAAAAGTCGGGCACGACCTGAAAATCAATGCCAAGCTGCGTACACATCAGCACCACCGTCGGCAGCGCTTTGTGCTGCCAAAACGGCAGGGCAACAATGATATGGTCGATCCCCTGCCGGGCCACCTCCATCGGCAGGGCGGCGAGTGGTCCAAGATGCGGGGCCGAGGTTGTGGCGGTAAAGCGCGGCGCAGGCGCGTCGGGATCGGGTGGATCAGCGACATACCCAACCAGGCAGTAGCCGGTGGCGGCACTATCAGACAGGCTGGCCATGACCTCGCGGCCTAGCCCGGTGCCACCCACAACCAGCACCCGCTCCAGATCCCGCCCGGCACGCCACTGCCACCGGCGCCAGCTGACAATCAAGAGCCGTCCCAGTGCCAGCAGCCCGAAAATCAACACGGCCGCGTAGATAAAGATCAGGCGGGAAGAAAATTGATTGGGTCGATACAAAAAGGTGAGGATGATCGACAATCCAACCGCCGTCAAGGTGCTGCTCGCAAGCGTACCCAGCTGTCCCAGCCAGGCGGCATTGCGCGGCTGCTGATAGCTGCCTTTGAGCCACAGCAGCGCCAGCGTCGTGCCGAGCAGCAACAAGATCAGCCGGCCGAAGCGTTCCAGCGGTTGATAAAAGAAAAGCTCACGGCCGAAATCGAGCTGGACGACATAGCGCAGCCAGTATGCCAGCAGCCCTCCGCCCACAATCGCCAGCGCATCCAGCGCCACCAACACGCTGGTTTCCAGCCGTTGCCGCCGCGCCCGTCGCACGTTGACCGGCAGCGCTGTCGAGCGCATACCCGGCAGCGGCATATCTGTATGCTGCCCATCGCTGGGGAGCGGCGCCGCGGTGGCGAGATGCGATTGTGGTGCTTCCACCCCGCTCACGCTCCGAGTTCCTCGCTCCACGCAAGCGCGGCCTTTTCGATGTAGACCGTATCGCCTTCTTGGATACCTGCCTCGCGCAGCGCTTCCGAAATCCCCGCTGCTTCCAGGTTCCGTTGCAGACGATCAATCGACTCGGGCTGGGCAAAGTTCAGCATCGAGACCAGCTTCTCGATCTTCTGGCCGCGCACCCGGAACCCATCTTGCTCCGGCGTGATGGTAAAGGCATTGGGATCGACCTGCGGCACCGGCCACTGCAACACTTCGTCGGAGCGCGGCAGGTTCGCATTGGGGTTGGGCATGTCGCGCAAAATCTCGGCCACGCGCCGGACCAGCGGTTGAATGCCTTCACCGGTGGCCGCCGAGATGCCGAAGATATTTTCTTTGGCTACCGGCAGCGCTTTACGCACCCGCTCAAACTGCGCCTGCCCATCCGGCAGATCAAGCTTGTTGAGCGCCACCACCTGCGGTCGTTCCGCCAGCTGGGGCTGGTACAGTCGCAATTCTTCGTTGATCTGCTGAAAATCGTCCAACGGATCGCGGCCTTCCGTGCCGGCCACATCGACCACATGAATCAGGACGCGCGTGCGCTCGACATGACGCAGAAAATCGTGTCCCAGTCCAATGCCGGTATGCGCTCCCTCGATCAATCCCGGAATATCGGCGACCACAAACGTTTGTGTGCCAACTTCGACCACGCCCAGGTTCGGTACCAGGGTGGTAAACGGATAGGCGGCGATTTTGGGCCGCGCGGCGCTGATCGCGCTCAGCAGGGTTGATTTGCCGGCGTTCGGATAGCCAACCAGTCCAACGTCGGCGATCAGCTTGAGCTCCAGCTCCAGCTCGTGTTCTTCCGCGGGCTGGCCAAGCTCGGCAATCCGCGGCGCTTGCTGGACGGAATTGGCAAAATGGACGTTGCCCAGGCCACCCTTGCCGCCGCGGGCGGCTAACAAACGTTGACCAGGCGCTACCAGGTCGACCTCGTAGGTTTCACCGTCAATGGTGGTTCGGGCCAGGGTGCCGGGCGGGACGGTAATCACCAAATCCTTGCCGCTCCGGCCGGTTTTCCGCGCTGAGCCACCATTCTGGCCTCGCTCAGCTGCAAATTTGGTTTCGTACTGGAATTTCAGCAGTGTGTTGAGTTGAGGATCAACTTCAAGGTACACACTGCCTCCGCTTCCGCCGTCGCCGCCATTCGGTCCACCACGCGGAACGAATTTTTCGCGGCGAAAGGTAGCCATCCCATCGCCGCCGTCGCCGGCTTTGACGAGGATTCGGGCTTGGTCGATCAAATCAGCCATGTGTGTTTCCAGCGCCCGCCGCCCTAAGCGCCGAGCTCGCTCCATCGTTCTGTATCATGCCAACGAGGGCGCGACCGCTCGCGCCCTCAATCGTGCCTTCCTTGGTGCCACCGTTAGACGCGCGTAGTATCGCGGGGCTCGTCGTCGCGCAGCGTGGGACGCGCTGGCTCGTCATCACGCACTGAGCGCCGGAACTCGCGGATGCTGCCGCCCAAGGCCCCACCAATACCCGCCAGCTTGCCGGCGCCAAAGATCGCGATCACAATCGCCAAAATAATCAACAATTCAAAAGGACCAAGTCCAGCAATCATGTGTGTGCTCCTTTGCCCAGAGAGGGTGCCCGGAGGGCGCCCATACGATCTTGCACCCGCGCATTATACCATAGCCGTTTTCAGCGGCACGTTTGCTACAATGTACGTGGCAATGCGGTCGATGGACGTGCAACTGTAGCGTGACGTGCAGCGTGAACAACCAGAAGTGTACATCACTGTGAATGCGGAGCTTCAGCCTGATCCGGTCGCTTTTTGGCTGTGCCAGCTGCCGGGGATGACCGCAACCCTGCTGCTCCAGCTGTTGGCAACGGTCGGCTCAGCCACCGCCATCATGCAGCTGTCGTCGCGTGCGCTCCGGGAGCAGGGTGTGCCGCCGGCCTTGGTCGCCAAAATCGTGGCGGGCGCACGCGAGGTGCCCCAGGTAGCGGCGGGTCTTAAGGGCCTGCAGCGGCTCGGTATTATCCCGCTGCCGCTGGCCGCCCCAACCTATCCCCAACGCTTACGCGACCTGCAACACCCCCCGATGGTCGTGTATGTGCTGGGCGCGTGGCCGGTGCTGGAGCAGCTGGCGGTGGTAGTTAAGCCGGATGCGTTTACCGCGGAGAGCGGAGCTGCCTGGGCCGAGCTGTCCCGCTCGGCGTTGTCCCAGCTTGCCCTAGCCGCGTTCGAGCCCGAGATCGCGCCGGATGCCCCAGCTCCCCGCCTTTTGGGTGTGCCCTTTGGTTTGCTGCTGGCCCGGCAGCGCCTGGCGCCCAATGTGTGGCAGCAGGTGGTTCAAGGCGCCACAACGCTGCTTTCCACAGCGCCGCCAACGGCACAGCTGCACAGTGCCCTTGCCGCCGCTGCCATCCCCTGCCTGCCAGCAACGGTGGTTGGACTATCGCGAGCAGTGGTTGTCGGCACGCCGCACGGGGCGCATGCTGAACCAACCCTCGCTGCGGCCCGCTCATTAGGCGTGCCCGCCTTTATTTGGGGCTTAGCTCCCGGCGCAGCGCTCCCGCCCAATGTTCGCCGGCTGCGACCGGGCAAAGCAGGCGCGCGCGCCCTGGCTGCTGCGCTTGGCATCACCAAGACAGGGGCCATAACGGTTCAGCAGGAGCGCCTGTTTTAGCTCCCAAAGCCGGAGCGTTGGTTGCCGCCAGGCGCCCGCGTGCGCTCCAGCCGTGCCAAGCCCGGACCCCTGCTATAATCGAAAAATGATCGGAGACATGCAGCTATGATTATTGTGACAAGTGCGAATGGGATTGTAGGCATACAGGCAGCGGTCGCGATTCTGCGTGATGGCGGCACCGCGCTGGATGCTGTTGAGGCGGCGACGCGGCTGGTTGAGGCAAATCCAGACGACCACACAGTTGGCTATGGCGGCTATCCCAACTTGCTGGGTGAGGTCGAGCTCGACGCGTCGATCATGGACGGGCGAACGCTCCATGCGGGCGCCGTCGGCGCGCTCAAAGGCTACAAGCACCCGATATCGGTTGCGCGCAAGGTCATGGAAGAGCTGCCCCATGTGTTGCTGACCGCCGAGGGCGCTGCGCGCTTTGCGGCCGAGATGGGCTTTGAGCAGGAAAACTTGCTGACCGAGGCAGCCGCGGAAGTGTACCGGCAAGGGCTGAGTGGTGCGCTGCCCGCAGACAAGCGCGACTGGCTCAATGATGGCATCGCGGGAAATTTGGCCCGTCTCGCCCGCATTACTGCCGACCCCGAGCACGCGGCGGGTACGGTAAATTTCATCGCTCAGGATAGCGCAGGCAATATCGCTTGCGCGGTGAGTACCAGTGGCTGGGCCTGGAAGTACCCTGGTCGTCTCGGCGATTCCCCGATCATTGGCGCCGGTAATTATGCGGATAATCGCTATGGCGCGTGTGCCTGCACGGGGTGGGGTGAGCTCGCGCTGCGCTGTAGTACGGCGCACTCGGTTGTGTTGTATCAACGGCTTGGCTTTGGCTTGGAACAAGCGTGCCGTCAAGCCATGCGTGATCTTGCGGCGGCCACGGATGCGCCCGAACATGCGATCATGAATTTGGTGGCGATCAATCGGGATGGCCGGCCGATTGGCATGACCACGGTCCCCGGGCGGACCTTCGTATGGATGACGCCGGAGATGACGACGCCTGTGGAAGAGCCCCGGCTGGTGGTCGACTTAACGGCTAAAGAGTAGCGGCAGCCGTCCATAAACCAAGGAGTTCACAATGCCCGTGCTTCAAACGCTTGAGCTAGGGGATCCACGGCTGCGTCAGCCGGCGCAGCCGGTCGATCAGATTGCAGCTCCCGAGATCCAGGCGTTGCTTGGGGACTTATGGGACACCTTGGACGATTTCCGGCAGCGCCACGGCTGGGGCCGTGCATTAGCCGCGCCGGTCGTCGGTGTGGCGCTGCGCGTCGTTGTGTTAACCTATGAAACGCAGCGGCTGGTGCTGATCAATCCGCGCTTTGAATCATGGAGCCGGACCCAAACGGTCGAGTACGAGCGGTGCATCGCCTTTGGCTCGATCTGGGGCCAGGTCTACCGTCCCGAACGAGTCGTGGTGGTAGCCGAGGATGCAGCCGGCGCTGCCCAGCGCTTCGACGTTGACGGCGAGCTTGCCCGCCTGATCCAGCACGAGATCGATCACCTGGATGGCTTAGTTTGGCTTGATCGCGAGCCCGATCTTGCAACCATATGTACGGCCGGAGAACGTGCACGGCAACGAACAGCGCAGCCGCCAACCGGTTAGACAGCTTGGTCTCATCGGCCGCGCCAGGTTTTTGCTGAAACGTGAGCGTGAGGTTGGGAGGGCGGGGCTTACACAACATGTAGGGCGAGGAGGAATCTGTGGCGTACCCTTACACCATGCCGCTGCGAGTCGGATTCCGCGATCTGGATGTGCTCGGCCATGTTAACAATGCGGTGTATCTTACGTACTTCGAGCACGCGCGGGTTGGCTACGGCCTGCAGCTGAGTGGTGGTACCAGGCTTCAAGATCTAGCCTTTATTGTGGCCGAGGCGACTGTCACATACCTCAAGCCGGCCTACTTCAACGACGATCTGCTGATCGGGGTGCGGGTAAGCGAGATCGGTACCAAAAGCTTTGTGATGGAGTATGGCCTGCAGCGGCCTGCAACCGCGGAACTGTTGGCGCGTGGCCGAACCGTGCAGGTATGGTTTAACTACGCCGCGGGCCGCTCCGAAGCCGTCCCGCAGGCCTTTCGGGACGCGGTTGCCCATGACAACGCGGCGTTGGAGTAACTCCGGCGCTACCTGCGCTGGTGAAGCCCGAAGCAGTCACTTTAGGCCCACCTGACAATGGCGGGCTATGCGCAAAGGATCCGGCATGACTTCGTCCGTTTCTCGGCTTATCTTGGTCCAGCATGGCGAAACCGAGGCCAATGTTGCCGGGCGTATGCAGGGGCGCGGCGATGACCCGCTTACCCGGCGCGGGCGGCAGCAAGCGGCTGCCATAGCGGCGCGGATCAAACGTGATTATCCCGTGGTACAAGCTGTCTACACCAGCTCGCTGCTCCGCGCCCGGCTTACCGCCGCGGTGATCGGTGAGGTGCTGGAGCTGGAGCCGCGGCCGCGGGATGGGCTGCAGGAGATGCACCTCGGCGAGCTTGAAGGAGTTTTGTCGGTACAGCTGACCGTGGCAGCGCCTCGTGATCCGGACCAACGTTATCCGGGCGGTGAGTCGGCGCGCGAGTTTGTTGAGCGCATCATGGGCACGTTGTATGGCTTGGTGATGGCTCATCCTTGGGAGACGATTGTGGCGGTTAGTCATGGCGGCGTGATCAGCACCGCCCTCTCGATCTGGTCGGTAGGCCATGGCGGTGCTTGGCGTGATTATGCGCCGGAGAATTGTGCGCTATCGCTGATCGAATTCGGTGGCAATCCGCAGATCGTGGTGCTCAACGATTATGCTCACCTGTAGGGCCGGGTCATATTGTGACCGTACCTGTCACAAGCTTCCGCTAGACTAGATTTATGTGAAACAGGAAGCACGTAAATACATGTTCACAATCGGCTAAAGGCTTGTTTTAAGTGAACGAATGTGCTATACTAAACTATACATAACACGAGCCAGAGCCAGGATCTGAAACGGAGGATGTCACGATGTCGAGAAGTGAACAGCCGGTACAAACGATGGTCACGCGCACGCTGCGCGCGGCGATCAAGGTTGGCGACGATTATTATACCGTTGAAGAAACCATCAGCCTACCACCTACCGCCAGCGACGAGCAGATCGCGCAGGCAGTCACGACTGGGCTGCGGATGTACGAGGCCCAGCGCAGCGCGGTCGAGGGCCAACTGCGTGTTTTACGGGAACAGGTGGTAGCGCAGCCACTGCCGGTACAGATTCGCGAGCCGGATGCACCTGCGAGCGAGAAACAGCGCGCCTACATGGACTACCTGCTCAAAGAGCTTAACTGGGACCATGAGCGGCTGTCGTCCTTTGCGTCCGATCGGATGCTGAATCTGCTGACGCTGACCAAGCGCGAAGCTTCGGAGCTGATCGACGAGCTCAAGCAGATCGCTACGGGAACTGCCGCGGTAACCGGTGAGTCGGAGGATGCTGACGCCGGAGCACTGCCGGTGCCGGCCGCGGTGGCAGCGCCGGTAGCAATTGATCGCCAGGCCATTCTGCCCCTTGGCGAACAAGCAACCCAGCGCCAGGTACGCGCGTTGGAGCGATTGATCGAGGAGCGCGGCATCGACGTGGAAGGCGAGCTGCGCGCCCGTTACGGTGGCCGGCCCATTGCCGAGCTGTCGATGGACGAAGCGGGCCAACTGCTCAGCGAGTGGCAGCAGCGCCCTCGTCAACTCCGGCCCGCCACTACCCGTCGGGCAGCCTAAAGGCCAAGGTCTTGCTTCACAAAAGCAGGACCTTTTTCCTCCTTGCAACGTTACCAAGGTCATGTGGACGATCCACACCAAACATGCTTGAATAGAGTGCATACACAACAGGGTTACCGAGTATTTACAGGAGCAACGAGATGAAACCAATCAAGGGCACGGTCAATTACGTCGAGATTATTGGGTGGCTGGGCAACGATCCGGAACAGCGCTTCACGCCTTCAGGCGTTGCCATCGCGGAGTTCAGCGTGGCCACGAAGCGCCTCGGCAGCCGGAACGAAGATGGCTCGTGGACGTATGATACCGATTGGCTGGACGTGGTCGCGTGGGACCAACTGGCCGAGACGGTAGGCGCGAATCTGCGTAAAGGCAGCCGCGTGCGCGTCACGGGCAGTCTGCGTACGGATACCTGGGAAGATCGCGACGGCAACAAGCGCAAGCGCGTCAACGTGCGTGCGGAAGATATTATCTTTTTGGATGCTCGTTCGTCGCTCGATGATGCGACAATGGGCGAAGCTAGCGCCTAACAATTTTCCTTGCCCTTCACGCACACAGCCCGTTGCGCATTGCGCAACGGGCTGTGTTGCTTACGGTGCACAGCTAGCCATTGCGCAAGGGTTGCGGACAAACTCCGCTTCCAAGCATACGTGCGAACGGGACGGGCTGCTAGGCAACAGGACACATGCTATAATCCCAGCGATGAGTCTCCATGTACGATCATTAGCTAGTGGTAGCAGCGGCAATGCATTTCTTGTCCGCACCACGGAGGATACCTTGCTTGTCGATGCCGGGCTGTCCGCTCGTCAACTCGAGCGTCAGCTGCGCGAGCATGACGTTGAGCCGCATACGCTTAGCGGCATCGTCGTATCGCACGAGCATCATGACCATGCGCAAGGTGTTGGCGCACTGGCGCGCCGGTTTGCGGTGCCCGTTATTTGCACAGCCGGCACGGCGCGCGCCCTCGGTTCAGTCCTGCAGGGGGTGGATGTTCGACTGTGCCATGTCGATGGCATCACCGTTGGCGATGCCGAGCTTTGGAGCTTTCCGATCCCCCACGACGCCGCCGAGCCGGTGGGTGTTTTGTTGCGGCACGGCATGTGGACGGTAGGCATAGCGCTTGATTGTGGGCATGTGCAAGCGCACATGGTGCCTGCCCTGCAAGAGGCGGACCTTGTGGTCGTCGAGGCAAACCATGACCGTGAGCGGCTGCTGGCGACGGTGTATCCGTGGAGCACAAAGCATCGAATTTTGAGCGACCAGGGCCATCTTTCGAATCTGCAGGCCGCGCAGTTGCTTGAAGCAATCATGCAGGACGGCCGACCACGTGACGTGTGGCTGGCGCACCTTTCCGAAAAAGCTAACGATCATCCGCGCAGCGTGATCCAGTTTGTCCGCAATTATCTTGAGATGGTCGCCCTCCCTCCGCTCTCGCTGTCGGTTGCCCAACGCGACCGCCCAAGTGCCAGCTGGCACAGCGATCAGGCCTTACAGCAAAGCGATCTGTTCCATATCTGCTAGTCCAAATGCAGTAGCTCAAGTGGGACAACCGCTGTCTGTCGGCCTTGACGCGGTCGTTGTATGCTCACCCTGACAGCGCACGAGTGACCTCAGCGTATTGCAATTCGTTGCGAATTTTGGCACAGCATTTGACGGAATCCGTGGGCAACGCTGCGCAAATTGGTATGCGGACCCTGGGGGCGGTAACCTTCGGCGCCTTGGTACGTTGTGATAAGCAGACATGGCAGGAAAATGGCTAGAAGCATCTTGGTGCAGGGAAAAGGAAACCACAGCGCATGAGTGCTAAAGCTTGTGCCAAAATCCTGATCGTTGACGATCACGAAGATAATTTGGATTTGCTCCGCATGATGCTGAGCTCCCACGGTTACTCGATCACGACCGCCAGCGATGGCTCCGAAGCACTTGAGCTGGTGCGCCTTGTTGCGCCTGACCTGATTCTGCTGGATGTGATGATGCCGGGCATGAGTGGCTACGACGTGGTGCAAGCTTTGCGGGCCGACGTATCGCGCGGTTACATTCCAATCATGCTGATCACCGCGAAACAGGATATTTCGGATAAAGTGCAGGGCTTAAATATCGGAGCTGACGATTTCTTGCCCAAGCCTGTGCAAAGCGCGGAACTGATTGCCAAAGTGCGCGCGCTCCTGCGGCTCAAGCAAGTGCAAGACGAACTCGTTCAAGAGCGAAACAAGAACGAGATGTTGTACCTGATCGGACAACAGCTCAACAGCACGCTGGATGTCGATCAGATCATCAGCGAAACGTTGAACCTGATGGTCAACATGATCGGTGCCACGCACGGCAGTGTGATCATCAAGGATGTGAAGGCGAAGACGTGGCGCACGATCGTCGCGCCAGTTCCCACGTTTGTCCCACCCGTGCCCGACGCGAGTGTACAGGTCATCGCAAATGGTTTGGCTGGTCTCGCCCTTCGCACAGGCAAGCCCCAGCTGGTTGAGGACACCCTTGGGGATCGTCGCTGGCTGCCGCTCCATGAAAACTTGGTACGAACGCGCACAGCTTTTGCCATTCCGCTGATTCGCGACCGGATCGAGCTGGGAGTGCTGACGCTGTCGCATAGCGAGCCGTACCGCTTCAGTCCCGAGCAGCTCCCCATCGTGTTAACAGTCGCGACACAGGTGATTACGGCGCTGCATAACGCGAATTTGTACACCCAGCTCAAGGAGGCGGAGGCAGCTCGCGAGTATTTTGTGCATATGCTCACCCATGATCTCCGTGGTCCGTTGGCCGGTGTTTTAGGCTGTCTACATGTGTTGAGCACAAGCATGAAGGGCGAATCCGATCAGCAATTTATCGACATGGCCCGCCGGGCCTGTGGCGCCCAAGAAGAACTGATCAGCGATATTCTTGATGTGTACCGCGCGGAATCCGGGTTATTGGAGCTGACTCACGAGGAGCTTAAGCCGCTCAAGTTACGGGATCGCGTATTGGATCAACTCGCGGGCGCGGCAGCCGAGCGCAATATCGCGTTGACCATCGATGTTCCAACTGAGCTCAAGATCGTAGCGGATGTGGAAAAACTGACCCGCGTGGTGATCAACCTGGTCAACAACGCAATCAAGTTTACGCGCAAAGGCAGTGTGCATGTCACGGCGGCCTATTCTGCGGATCACACACAGGCACAGTTCTCGGTACGGGATACTGGAGCCGGGATCGTGCCTGAGGATGTTGCGCATATTTTTGACCGCTTTTTTCGTTCGCGGCAAACAAGTTCCCGCCATGGCTCGGGCTTAGGGCTGGATTTTTGCCGCGAAGTTGTGCAAGCGCACGGCGGCAAAATTTGGGCGGAAAGCCAACTGAACATAGGGACAACCATTCATTTTACAATTCCTCTCGAGGGCAAACACCATGAGCAAATGGCGGTTACTGGTCGCTGATGACGACGTCGTGGTGCGGCGCTCGCTGGAAGCTGGATTGCTGGCTGACGGTTTCGAGGTAGTGACTGCACAGGATGGCGAGAGTGCGCTCGAAAAGGTCAACCAACGGTGGCCCGACGCAGCGATCCTGGATCTGATGATGCCTGATATGACGGGCTTTGAACTCGCCGAGCGGCTGCGACGTACCGTCGAAATTCCAATTCTGATCCTAACATCGATTACCGATGAGCAAACCACGATTAAGGGGCTGGAACAGTACGCCGATGATTACATGCACAAACCGTTCAGCTACGGCGTGCTGCGGGCCAGACTTAATCGGCTATTGGCCCGTTTTTATGAAGGCGGTCTGCATCCGGGTGAGCGCGTTGTTGTCGATGATTATCTAACGGTTGATTTTGGGCACCGCCTGATGTGGGTTGCGGGTGAACAGATCGCCCTGACGCCGATCGAGGCTCGCATTCTTTTCTTGTTGATGCAGCGGCCGGGCACAATTGTGCCCAGCGCCACACTGCTGCGCAAAGCCTGGGGCGCTGGCGAAGAAGGCGACCCAGATTCGCTCTGGGTCCGCATCCGCAAGCTCCGCAACAAGCTGGAGCCGCATGGAGCTACCCCGCGGTATATTCATACGCAGCGGGGGGTTGGCTACCGGTTTGGACGGGAGTAGCCTTGTCGCACCTGCTCGCTGATGCTGGCAGTGCCGTCATCTGCGCCTCGTGTTCGCCTCCACTGTACCATCCTTGCAGCCATACGGTATGCTGCAATGTATGATGCAACACCCTACGTCTTTTGCGCCTGGCCTCCCCGCGGCCAACCCGCCGTTTATTCTGGTGCTGGATATTGGTAGCTCGTCCACACGGGCTGTTTTGTTTGATGCCACGGCGAACATGGTGCCGGGCACGCTTGTGCGCGAGAAAAGCGCGTTCGACGTTGCGCCCGACGGCACGGCGACCGATGACCCGCGGGCATTGCTGCAACGGGTGACGCGTTGCGTGGACGCTGCGCTGGCTGCGGCCGGTCCCCTCCGGGCACAGATCGCAGCTGTGGGCTGCACCACCTATGCTGCCAACCTCGTCGGACTGGATGCCACAGGTCAGCCTTGTACTCCGATCTTCACCTATGCCGACACCCGAAGCGATCCCGCGGCGGATCAGCTGCGCCAATCGATGGATGAGCAGGCGGTGCTCCAGCGAACCGGCTGTCCCCTGCGCACAAGCTATTGGCCGGCGCTGCTGCGCTGGCTCGCCCAGAGCGATGCGCAGCTGATGAACCGCGTGCAGCGTTGGAGCAGCGTTGGCGAGTGGCTGTTTGAAACGTTCCTTGGCCGCTCCCATCTGACCTATTCATTTGCCGCATGGACTGGCTTGCTCAACCGCAGGGAGCTGACCTGGGACGCTGAGCTGCTGAACGAGCTTCCGGTTGACGGCGCGCAGCTCGGTAGTCTGGCGGATGTGGATCAGCTGTTGAGTGGCTTGCGCGAGACCTGGGTGCAGCGCTGGCCGGCGCTCGCGGCCGTGCCGTGGTTCAGCGCAATCGGCGATGGCGCGGCCGCCAACCTGGGAAGTGGCTGTGTGGATCGGCAACGGATCGCCCTCAGCGTCGGCACCTCGGGTGCTCTGCGAGCGGTGCTGCCCGGCGATCCCGTCGTTCCCCTGGGGTTGTGGTGTTACCGGGTGGATCGGACCCGGCCCTTGCTGGGCGGTGCCACGAGCGAGGGTGGAAATGTGCTTTCCTGGGCGCTGCAAACCCTGCAGCTTGACGCTCCTGCGCTCAACGAAGCTTTGTTGAAGCCCGAACATGCCGGACATGGCTTGATTGTGTTGCCGTTTGTGGCGGGTGAGCGTAGTCCCGGCTGGAGTGGTGCCGCGCGCGCGACGATTACGGGGATCGGGACGGCGACCACGGCGCTGGATCTGGCACGCGCCGCTTTGGAAGGAGTGACCTATCGCTGGGCGGCAATCGCCGAACTGCTGCGTCCAGCGGTCGGCGAAAACCCACTGGTCGTGGCCAGCGGTGGCGGTCTCAAACATGTTCCGGCGTGGGGTCAGCTTATCGCGGATGCGCTCGGGCTACCGGTGGCGATCAGCGCCGAGCCGGAAACGACCAGCCGCGGTGTTGCATTGGTTGCCCTACGTTCACTCGGGCGGATCAGAAGCTTTGACGACCGGCCGCTCCTGCTCAAGCCGGCCTTCCAACCTGATCCCCAGCGCTACGCCCAGCATCAGGAAGCTCGTGCACGGCAAGCCAAGCTGTATCAAAGGCTACACAGCGATGAATAGAACAAATTTCGGCACGGGTACGCCATGGGAGCCGATCGTTGGGTATTCGCGCGTGGTGCGAGTTGGTCCGTTCGTCTATGTGTCTGGCACCACAGCGACGGATGCCAATGGTGCTGTCGTCGGCAGCGGCGATGCGGCTGCCCAAACTGTGCAAATTCTGCGAAACATCCAGGCGGCGCTGGAAAAGGCCGGTGCTCGTTTGGAGCATGTGGTGCGCACTCGCATCTATGTTACCGACATCGCCAACTGGGAACAGATTGGCCGCGCACATGGAGCGGTCTTTGGCACGATTCGGCCTGCCGCAACGATGGTTGAGGTCCAACGGCTGATCGATCCACGGATGCTGGTTGAGATCGAGGCTGATGCTGTGATCGGCGAAGCCTTGGCTTGAGTGCTCCTTTGGGAACAATCGCCGGCGTAACTCAGGCGGCGTGCTGCTCGAGCTTAAACATGATTGGCTAGCCAGACCTCCTAGCCGAACTTCCAGGTTTGGCCTCTCCAACTCTCCGATGCCGCATGCCCCGGCGCGCGCTACACTGTCACCATCCAACACGTCCAAATGGAGGACTGCAATGAGTGCATCAACAGTGCTGGCCGAGCTTTCAACCCAAATGGCGGACGCGGTCGAACGTGCGGCCCGCTCCACGGTGCTGGTCAACGGCCGGCAGCGTTATCCCGCCACCGGTATCGCCATCGCGCACGATCTGGTGCTTACCGCCGATCATGTGGTCGAGCGGGACGAAGATATTGCGATCGTGACCCATGACGGGACCGAAGCCAAGGCCCAGGTGGCAGGACGCGATCCCGCGTCGGATATTGCCGTGCTGCGGGTAAGCGGCGTGACGCTTGAGCCCGCCATGCAAGCCAGCACCGAAGCACGGGTCGGCCAGCTAATCCTGGCCGTCGGACGGCCAACCAAGGATGGACCGATGGCCAGCCTGGGTATTGTCAGCGCCGTCGGTGGGCCATGGCGCGGCGGACGCGGCGGTATGCTGGAGCGCGTGATCCGAACCGATGCGACGCCGTATCCCGGTTTTTCAGGCGGCCCCCTGATTACCGCTGATGGCGCAGTGGTTGGGATGACCACGACCGGTCTCACCAACGGCCCTGCTCTGGGCATCCCGGCCGCGATTGCCTGGCAAACGGCGCAAACGTTGACGCAGCACGGCTCCCTCAAGCGGGGGTATCTCGGCATCAGCTCGCAGCCGGTGAAGCTGCCGGATAATGCGCCGACGATCAATGGAACCAGGCTTAACGTCGGCCTGCTGCTGCTGCATGTCGAGCCCCATAGCCCCGCGGCAAACGCGGGCTTGTTCCTGGGCGACATTCTGGTGACCATGAACGGCCAGATCGTGGAAGATGCCGACGACCTGCAGGCGTTGCTGACCGGCGACAAAATCGGTCAGGCGCAGCCGGCGCAGATTATTCGCGGCGGTGAGCTGCGCAATATTACCGTCACCATTGGGGCACGCGGCTAGCAGCGGGAGTGCGGGTGAGACATACGGCTGCTAGTCAACAGCGAAGCAGAGCGGAGCTACTATGATTGCTGAAGTTGAAGAGCCACTGGTGGATGGGCGGCTGCCGGGCAGCATTGCCGACGCACTGGCCGATCTGGTGGGTGAAGTTAAGGATAGTGTGATCCAGGTACGCAGCGGCAACCATGGCTCCGGCTCGGGCGTGATCTGGCGCAGCGATGGCATCATCATGACCAACCAGCATGTGGTTGCCAACCGCGAACACGCCAAGGTCTTGTTGAGCGATAACCGAGAGCTGCGGGCAACGGTGATTGCCCGTGATCCGGTGCTTGATCTAGCCGCGCTTAAGGTTGACATTGTCGGACTACGAGCAGCCGAGATCGGCCCGTCGCAAAGCGTGCGGGTAGGTGAGCTGGTGATCGCGATCGGCAACCCATGGGGCCAGCGCGGCGTTGTCACCGCGGGTATTATCAGCGGCATCGGGGCGATTGAGACGGGCTGGCGGCGCGGCAAGGCCGAGTATATTCGCTCGGATGTCCAGCTTGCGCCCGGTAATTCGGGTGGTCCGATGTTGGATGCGCGGGGCTGTGTGATCGGGATCAACGCGATGATCTTTGGCGGCGATCTCGGTGTGGCGATTCCCAGCCATATCGCTACGCAGTTTTTGGCGGTGGCCGAAGGGCAGCAGCCGGTGCTGGGCGTTGGCGTTCAGCCCGTCGTGCTGCCGGCGCCACTGCAGGGAGCGACGCAGCACAGCTTGGGGCTGCTGGTGGTGGCGGTCCAGCCTGACAGCGCAGCGGAGCGCGGCGGCGTGTTGCTCGGCGATGTGCTGCTGGATGTTGCCCAAACGGCGGTTGCGGATCAACATACCCTCAAGTATGCGTTGGCCCAGCAGCCGCTTGGGTCGCAGATTCAGCTGCGCTTGCTCCGCGGCGGCGTGCTCCAGACGGTGAATGTGGCGTTGGATGCGCCGCAAAGCCTGCGGGCGGTGTCGTGATCGCGGTCGCCATCATTGCCCAATCGCCAGCAGTACGAGCCGGTCTGCGCGTACTGCTGGCGTCGGACGCCGCACTCGAAGTGGTTGGCGATGGCACAGCTCCAGACGATCTTGAACATCGGCCACTAGCCGGGGCGGATGTTGCTGTGGTGCATAGCCAGCCGCGGGACACGTTGCACGCCACACCGGACGGGTTACGCGGCGTATTGTTTGTGGTTGACGACTGGGATGGTGTCGCAGCTCCCCTTTCTGCTCCGTTCGCCTGGGGCGTGCTGCCTGGAGATGCAGCTGCCGACGAGCTGATCGCGGCGGTGCAGGCGCTGTACCACGGCTTAACGGTGATCCATCCGCATATCGTGCCACAGCTCTTTGCTGCACCAAGCTCACCGATGATCCGTGAAACAGAGCCGCTGGTCGAGCCGCTGTCCCAGCGTGAGCAGGAAGTGCTCCAATTGATCGGTCAGGGACTGGCCAACAAGATGATTGCCGAACGGCTGCACATCAGCGACCATACCGTTAAGTTTCATGTGTCGGCGATCTATGCCAAGCTGGGTGTTGCCAGCCGCACCGAGGCGGTCCGCGCCGGAGCGCGCCGTGGCTTGATCGTGTTATAAGTCGCTAGATCGGGTACAATTTTGCCCGAGCGCAAATCCGTGTGGCACGCGCTGCGAAACTATGGAACGTACCGATGGCGAGACCCAATCCCTTGCCGCCTGAGCACTTGCGGCAGCGCCTGCGGGCGCTTTTGCTTGTCGGCTCCTTGCTGGGGCCGGCATTTTGTGTCTTCGGCCTGCTCACGCTGCTGTCCGCGGGCTGGGTTCGCTGGCTCCTTTTGGCGTTGTGGCTCGCGCTAGGTGTGCTCCTTAGCCTGCTTGCAGGGCGGGCATTGCGAACGCTTGCAGAGCTGCAGGATTCGTCCGCGCAGGAACAAGCAGAGTAGCATGCCGCGCCCCTCCGTTGCTCATGCACGGGCATGGCCGTGCGTGATTTTGTCCGTCACACATCTGATTCCCGCAAGTCTCCGTAAATCCTTGTAGTTGACATAATTTCCTTGACAGCCCTTCGATGGCCATGCTATGCTACCGGACACCCGTGTGCAGCGCCCCGGGTATCGCGACCCAGAGGTGCGCCGGACGGCGGCTGCGACATAGGGTTTAGCGGGGATGGAGCGCATTGATGGAACCCACTACCACCATAAGCGAAGACACTGCCCACCGTGCGCATGGGACCAAAATGGCGGAGCTGCATGCTGCTACGGCAGCGCTCCCGCACGCCGATCCAGAAGGCCTCCTGCGCCGGCTACGCTCCTATTACCCGACCTTTGACGAGCATGTTGTGCGCACGGCTTTCAAGATTGCGGAAGTCGCCCACGCCGACCAGTGTCGGAAATCTGGCGAGCCGTATATTCAGCATCCGATTGCGGTTGCCCATATCTTGATCGACCTGAAGCTCGACCCAGCCTGCATCGCGGCTGGGTTGCTGCATGATGTCGTAGAAGACACCACGATCTCACTCGATCAGATCCGGGAAAAGTGCGGCAGCGAGATTGCCGCGATCGTGGATGGGCTGACCAAGTTAAAGGTGATCGAAGGCCGCACCAAGGAAGACGCCCAGGCCGGCTCGTATCGCAAAATGTTTATTGCGATGGCGGACGACCCGCGGGTGGTGCTGATCAAGCTCGCGGACCGGCTGCACAACATGCGGACGCTTGACCATATGCCGCAGCACAAGCAGCAGCGCATCGCCCGCGAAACGTTGGAGATATACGGGCCGCTGGCGCACCGTCTTGGAATCTGGCAGATTAAGTGGGAGCTGGAAGATTTATCATTCCGCTTCCTGCACCCCGAAACATACGAGACGATCAGCCGGCAGATGCAGCTGCGCCGCGACGCGCGTGAAAAGATTATTCAGCGCGTGATTGCCGGGCTGCGCCAAGAGCTGGATAAAGAAGACATTCACGCGGAAATAACCGGCCGGCCCAAGCATATCTACTCGATCTGGCGCAAAATGGACCGCAAGGGCGTGCCGCTCGACCAGGTTTACGACCAGCTTGCGGTGCGGGTGATCGTTAAGTCGAAGGCGGAGTGTTACCGCGTGCTTGGCGTTGTTCATGCGCGCTGGGCGCCCATCCCGAACGAGTTTGACGACTACATTGCGATGCCCAAAGAAAGCATGTATCAGTCGCTCCACACCACGATCATGGTGCCGGGCGGGCAACCGTGCGAGGTGCAGATTCGGACCCACGAGATGCATGAGGTCGCGGAGCATGGCATCGCCGCGCACTGGCGTTACAAAGAAGGATTTGGACGCAAAGCCGAGGCGTCCAACGACGCCAAGCTGCAGTGGCTGCGCAACCTGATTGCATGGCGCCGCGAGATCGACGAAGACCGGGACTTTGTGGAAGCGCTCAAGACCGAGATGCTGCAAGAGCAGGTCTATGTTTTCACGCCCAAGGGCAAAATCATCGATCTGCCGCGCGGCTCGACGCCGGTTGACTTTGCGTATCGCATTCACTCCGATGTCGGCAACAACTGTATTGGCGCGCGGGTCAACAACCGTCAAGTTCCGCTGCACTACCAGCTCGACAACGGCGAAGTGGTGTCGATCACCACGACCAAGCAACCGCGCGGGCCGAGTCGCGATTGGATGGAGTTTGTCCAGACGACCAACGCCAAGAATCATATTCGCCGCTGGTTCCGGCGGCAGGAGCGCGGCGCAAACATCGCGGCCGGCCGGGACATGCTGGAGCGCGAGCTGAAGCGGATGGGCATGGCCTTGCCCTTCGACGAGATCGCCGATACCAACGGCATCAAGAATGTCGAAGAGCTCTTTTTTACGATTGGCATCGGCGACCATCATCCGCGGGAGCTGCTGCGCAAGGTGCTGGCCAAGCAGAAGGCCTCGCAGCAAAACGACGATCCGCTGGCCAAACTGCCCGAAGTCGCACCCCGGCGCGCCGAGCCGACCAACATTGGGATTCAGGTACGCGGCACGAATGATGTCCATACCCGGCTGGCGAAGTGCTGCAACCCGATCGAGGGCGACACGATTGTTGGCTTTGTGACGCGCGGCAAGGGCTTGACGATCCATCGCGGCGATTGTCATAACATCTTGCACGAGCGGGATCGAGACCGTCTGATGGACGTAGCCTGGGGCGCGAACGAAACCAAGCAGGCCTATCCGGTACCCGTGCGCATCGAAGCCTGGGATCGAGTCGGGCTATGGCGTGACATAACCAGCACCGTCGCCGACTTAGGCATTAACATCTCAACCGTGCAGCAGGTCGAAAATCGGCACGCCGGTCGGGCTACGCTGGCCGCGACGCTGATGGTCGATAGCCTGGCGCAGCTAACGACCATCTTGGACAAGCTGAACCGGGTGCCGGATGTGATCGAAGCACATCGCGAGCGCTCATCCATTGCGTAACGTACGAGCACCAAGTACGGCGAGCCGGGCATCCAGGACGAGCTTGTGATGCTTGCCTCGCCGATCTATGGTGTGTTGTTTAGGGCGTACGGAAAGCCAGAATTACATCGGCGCCGCGGGGCACGAACTCGCCGCGGATGTCGATCGGCTGACCATTAGCGGTTGCGCTGACAACCTCGAAGGGCAGAAACGAAGCGAAGTTGGCTAATCGTTCCGGACCCTGCCCATCCTCCGCCACAATATTAAACCCTGCCGCAGCGACAAGCTGACGCGCCCGGTCAATCGGCGTGTCATTCGCGATCACATCGGGAAACGCGACCACATCACCCAAGCTGACGGTGAGGCTGACGGTGCTGCCCCGCGCCAGGGCTGCGCCGGCCGGTGGGTTTTGCCCTGCCACCAACCCGGCCTGCACTGCCCCACTGGGCGCGTCCTGCCGTTGAACGGTCAGCCCGCCCTCTTGCAGCGTTGCCTGCGCCGCATCAAACGACTGGCCAACGACATTAGGCAGCGGGCCCAGGCTGATAACGACCGTCACAGGAGTGCCTTCCGGCACTTCCGAGCCCGGCGACGGCGCTTGCTCGATCACCGTTCCCCGGGCGGCAGTATCAAAGCGGGGCTGCAAGGCCGGATTATTTGGGTCAAAGCCGCGGACCAATTTGAGCTGCGGCAGCAGCTCAGTTGCCACGGTTGCTTCAGGCTGACCGACAAAGTTCGGCACTCGAACCACCGGCACGGGCGTACCCGTAGGTTCAGGTTGTGGAGTCGCGGTTGGCTGGGTGGACGGCGGTGGCGACTCAGTGGCAACCGGACCGGCAACGCTGCCACCATCAAAGTTGAATAAGCTCGATCCGGTGGGACTGAACGCGACATAGGCCAGCGCCAGCAGGCCCCCCAGCAGCAACAAGCCAAGCAACAGCGTACCAAAACCGAGGCCGCCGCGCGCTGGCGGCGCAACGGCCATCGGCGGTGGCGGTGGCACGTATTGCGGCCGCGGCGCGGGACGACGTGGCTGGTAGCTTTGCGGAACGGCGGGAGCGGGCGCGGGTCGGCGGTTATGGGGTGGCCGCGGCGTAGGCACAGCCTCGGTTTGCTGCCAGCGCCCGGCCAGAAAATCCCTGAGCTCCTGCGCAAATTGTTTGGCGCTGCCGGGCCGCTGCTGCTGGTCCTTGGCAATCGTACGCAGCACCAGCGCTTCCAAGGCCGGCGGAACGCTGGGATTCCACTGGCGGAGCGGCGGCGGTGGCTTTTGGATATGCTGAATCGCCACCGCCATGGGCGTATCGGCCGTGAATGGCAGGTGCCCGGTGAGCATCTCGTACAGCACAATGCCCAGACTATAAATGTCCGATTGCGGTGTCGCGTTCAGGCCCTGGGCCTGTTCCGGTGAAATGTAGTCGGCCGTGCCAAAGGTGATCCCGGCCTGTGTTACCGCCGTCGACAGGTGCGATTTAGCGATGCCAAAGTCGGCAATACGAACCTGCCCATCCGGCGTGAGCAACATATTCTGCGGCTTAACGTCACGATGCACCAGTCCACGGCGATGGGCGTAATCCAAGCCCTCGGCTACCTGGATCGCAATGTTGATCGCCTGCGTGGTTTGGAGTGGAGCCGCCTTGTTGATCAGAACCTTAACGTCCTGGCCCTCGATCAACTCCATGACGATATAGTTGAGGTCGCCGTCCTGCCCGACATCATACACGTCAACAATATTTGGATGCGAGGATAGGTTGGCGGCCGACATCGCCTCGTGGGCGAAGCGTTGCAAAAATTCGTCGTCTGCCGCGTAATAGTTGTGCAGGACCTTTATGGCGACGGGTCGGCCAAGCCGCAGATCACGCCCACGGTACACCGTTGCCATCCCACCTTGGCCAAGTGGAGTCAATAGCTCATAGCGCCCGTTGAGCACTCGTGATTGCATGGGTTCGCTCAATCTCCTCGGCGGCTAGTAGCACCATTTGTCCAATGGCCACAGCGTGTGCTGGTGTGACGCCCGCCTATCGTACTCAGAATGGTAACACGTAACATGTGCTAGCCTGCCCACACTGTTAAGCCTTCGTGCAGCGGCTCCTCTGGAAGGGCGTGCAAATGCGCCTTAAGTCGCGGCAGATGCACGATATCGTCGCGATTGTAACGCAGCAGCAGCTCCAGCGCGGCCGCATCGCCCCGTTTTTGGTAGCGCTGCCACAGCCGGGGCGCATCCCACCCGCTCATCCCGGCGGTGCTACGGGCAATTCCCAGCTGCAGCTCCACCTTTTTAAGGCCGCCTTTGAGGCCATGTTTCCAACAGTCGCGCATCAGGTCGTGGTGCCGAAAATCGCGCTTAAGGTCAGCCAGGAGGCACCGCCGAATAACCGGCAGATCAAAGCTGCCTCCATTGTAGGTGTAAATGGTTTCAACCTCGTCCAGCGCCCGATACAGATTAACGTCGGTTACCCCGTTGCCCACAAGCTGAAACGTGCCGCTGTCCGGACGATAAACGCCAATAACGGTGATCGAGCCGTCAAAAGCGGTTTCGATATCCAGGTAGGCCGAATACGGACGTGTCGCCATATGCTTGTTACTTTGCTGATTGAAGGCCTGGGCTACCTGCGGCTACAACGCTCGGCCGCGGGTGGGTGGATTGTACTGGTGGCCCTACACGTTCGTCAAACAGCGCCGCCTTCTTCCAGGCTGACAAAAACAGGGCCTGGGCTGGTACTGCTGGACGATTGTTGCCGCCGCGGTGATCGTGTAGCGTAACCGAAGTATGTCGCAAGGTTCCTTGCTGTGCTCGATTCTGCGCCGTACATGTAGTCAGCTGGGCGCCCTCGGTACGCTACTGCTGCCGCTGCTACGGACCAATTTTGTTTACCTGCAGGGTGGGCAGCCGGTGGGCGTGTTTAACCGCAAGCTCACGCTGCTCGACCGCTACGAGCTGGATCTGCGCCGTGATCCAAGTCGCAGCCTTGACTGCCGGGTCGCGTTGGCGCTGGGCGTGATGTTGGATACCGCCGAGCGGCGTTAAACGGGAGTCAAACACAAACACGCAGGGCGGCACACAAGCCGCCCTGCGTGTTGATCTGCGGTTGCGCGCCGACTACTCGGTCCGCACGGCCGCCTCCATCAGCTGTTGGATGCGGGGCACCATCTGGGCTGGGTTGGGGTGCAGCCCATCCAGCAGCAGCGCGCTATCGTAGAGCTGCTCGATGATCACCGCGCCAAGTGGATTGTCCGGGTGTGTGGCATGGAGCTGAGCAAGGCTGCGGATCAACGGATGGCTGCGGTTCAGCTCCAACACCGAGGCCGGCACGGCATACTCGCGGTTGAGCAGGCGCTGGACCCGATGCATATCGCGCTGCCCGCCAGCTTCCGTTGCAATCAGCCGGGCCGGATTGTTTTTGAGCGTTTTGGATGGCCGAACCTCGGTTACCCGTTCGCCCAGCACGTCTTTGATGCGAACCGCCAGCTGATCGAATGTCGCCTGGTCAACGCCCTCCACGGACTGCTCATCGGCCAGCTCCGGCAGCTCAAGGTTGGGGTCGTCGGCATTCTTGAGCGGCGTGCCGTCATACTCGCGCAGGCTGCCGATCATGAAGCTGTCGACCAGATCGACCAGCAGGAGCGCCTCAATGCCGCGAGCCTCAAGTGCATCCAGGTGCGGGCTGCGCCGCGCGCTTTCAAGGTCGTTGGCCAGCACATAATAGATCGCGCTCTGGCCCTCGACCATGCGCTCCTTGTACTGCGCCAGCGAGACCAGCTCATCGCCTTGGGTGCTGTGGAAGCGCAGCAGCTTCAGCAGATCGTCCTTGCTTGCCGGCTCGAGCGCGATGCCCTCTTTCAAAAAGGGACCGAACTCGGTCCAAAAGGTGCGATACGTGTCCGCCTGGTTTTCGGCCATTTGGGCCAGCTCTCTGGTCAGCCGACCGGTCAGCGTTTTACGAATCCGCTGGATCTCGGGCGTGCGCTGGACCGACTCGCGCGACACATTCAGGGGTAAGTCCTCGCTATCGACCACACCCTCAACAAACCGAAAATAGTTGGGCAGCAGGTCTTTGGCTTCTTCCTGAATCAGCACGCTGCGCGAGTAGAGCTTGATTTTGCCTTCGGTGCGGCGCTCAATCAGGCCGCGCTCGCGCTTCGACGGTACATACAGGATGGCATGCAGATCGATCGGCGCGTCGGTTGACAGATGGAGCTGATGGAGCGGCGGCTCCCAATCCATCGTCAGCTGGCGATAAAAGTCTTTGTAGGCCTCGGCCTCGACATCGCGGGGCGAGCGGCGCCACAGCGGTTTGGTCTGGTTGACCGGCTGCGCTTCGTCGCCGTAGAAGATCGGGAAGGCGACAAAATCGGAGTGCTTTTTGATGATCTGCTTAACCTGCCACGGCTCGGCAAACTGCTTGGCGTCGTCTTTGAGATACACTTCAATGGTTGTGCCGCGTCCGGTTCGCTCGGCTGTGGTAACGGTATAGCTGTCGCCACCACTCGACTCCCACCGTACCGCCTGCGCGTCGGGCCGGAAGGAACGCGACGTCACAACCACGCGGTCGGCAACGGCGAATACCGAGTAGAATCCGACACCAAACTGCCCGATCACCTCCGAGCGCTGCTCTTTTTGCAACCGCTCCATCACGGCCCGCGCCCCGGAGTGCGCGATGGTGCCCAGGTTTTCGATCAGCTCTTGCTCGGTCATGCCGATGCCGGTGTCGCTGATGGTGACGAGCTTAGCCTCTTCGTTACTTGTGACGCGAATCGCAAGCTCGGCATCGCGGTCCACCACATCGCTGTTGGTCAGGAGCTCGACGCGCATTCGATGCAGCGCGTCGGAGCTGTTGGAGATAAGTTCGCGCAAAAAAATTTCACGGTCGGTGTAAAGCGCCTGCGACAAGATATGCAGGAGCTGCTGCACCTCGGCCTTAAAGGTGTACGCCTGGGCCTGATCGGTCATATGCTACTCCTCCGCAAGGTTTGGTGTTTGCGAGCCCAAATCATAGCAAAATTGTGGCGGCGCGCAACTCGGGACGCTTCAGATCGGCATCCAATACCTGACTGAATCCAAGCCCAAGTTCTGTGCATGACTAGGGAAGTGGCTAGCTGCCGAACCACAGGTTACACCGTTGGGGAATCCTCCATACCTCCAGCGTGCTGCGCCGAAGCTGCAGTGGTGGGCAGCACGATGTGCATCGTCGTGCCTTGGCCACCGTGGAGTGCATCGGCCGCCCGCATTTGGCCGCCGTGCAGGTGTACGATCATGTGGCTGATGTAGAGGCCGATGCCGGTGCCGCGAAACCCATGCTCAACGGCCTCCCGCGCGCGGTAAAAGCGTTGGAAAATCAGCTCACGCTCAGCCGGCGGAATCCCGATGCCATGATCCGTCACGGTTAATTCAACCGCATCACTCCCCTGGTCGGCCGTTTGCATGATGCGCCGGGCGTAGAGGTGAATATCACCCCCGTCGGGGGAGTACTTAAGCGCATTCCCGATCAGATTGATCAATACCCCTTCCATACGGTGCCGATCCCAGGCCACCTCCAAGGGCTCGTCCGGCAGCTGGCAGGTGATCGTGCGCTGCTTACGCTGCAGGTCGAAGTCGAAATGTTTGATCACATGCTTGACCAAATCCTGCACCAGCACTGGCGAGATTTGGAGCTGTAAGCGGCCGGCTTGAATGCGCGACATATCCAGGAGCGAGTCCATCAGCAGCGCTAAGTCGTCGCTGCGCGCGTTGATCATGGTGAGCTGTTGCACCAGGCGAGGCTCGTTGAGCTTGCTGGCCACGCGCAGCGCGATCTGCGCATAACCCTTTACCGCAGTGACCGGTGTTTTGAGGTCGTGGGCGGCTGCCGCAACAAACTCATCCCGGAGCTGATCCGTCTTGAGCAGCTGGGTAACGTCGCTGTACACTTCGAGGGACCCCAGGGGTTGGCCGGTATGATCTGCCACGGGCTGGACAAAGCGCCGTAATATTCGGCCCTCACCGGCCACAACTTGCCATAGCTCGCCCTCGAAGAGGGCGGTGTGCTGCGTCACGGGCTGCAAGGCCGAGCGCATAATGTCGGCCCGCGGCTGGCCGGGCCACTCCGCAACCGTGACCTCCAGCAAGGAGCCGAGGCGGGCATTGGCATAGCGCACCAGGCCGTCCTGATCGGTGAGCAGCACCCCGCTGTCGATGCCGTCCAGAACCGCGCCGAGCTGGCCGCTGGTTTCGCGCAGCGCATCGTAGAGGCGGGCGTTTTCGACGGGCGGTCCCAGCAGATTGCCCACGCTGCTCAGCAGCTCTAGCTCATCCGGCGGCAGTGCGTCATAGCGATCAGTGACCACATACAGCCAGCCGAGCAAATTGGTCTCAGCCATGATCGGCGTAGCCCCCACGGTCAGCAGGGGTCCTGTCGCGTACAGGAGATCGGAGACCTGCATGCCTACCTCGTCGGCTGTGCCTTGCACGACGGATTGTTGTTCGGCGCGGGTGGTCGTGTTCCAAAACGCGGTCAGCGACTCGATATCAGCCAGGCGCTCGACAAAGGCGGGCGCGAAGCCTTGATGCGCAGCCACCCGCAGTTGATGCGGCTCGCGGGGCGCGTGAAGGGCGCGATCAAGCTCGACCGGCACGGCGGCCAACAGGATCGCGCCCGCCTGTAGCTGGAGCTCCGTCAAGATCACGGCCAAAGCTTGCTGCAGCAGATCGGGCAGAATTAATGAACGTGAGGCGGTCGCGGCGAGCATGAACAGGGCCGATAAGCGGCGATTCAGGGCGATCAGTCGTTCGGTGGTGGCAACCATCTCGGCGGTTGCCTGGCCAATCAGCAGCACCTGCGGTCCCGCAGCGGTCTGCGGCAGCAACAAGGCGCGATAGCCGATCATCACGATATTGCCGTCGCCGGTCACATGGTTAAGCTCAACAACCGCCGTGGAGGAATGGCTCAACACGTCTGCAAGCAAGCGCTGGCCTTTGGCTCGGCTGCCGACATCTAACAGGTCTACAAAGTGGCGTCCGCACACTGCCGGCAACTGGAGGCACAGCGCTTGGAGCGCAGCCGGATTCGCGTGCTGAATAGTGCCGGTGGCGTCGAGCGTGAGCAGCACATTGTGGGTCGCTGCAACAGCGGCCTGCGCCAGTTCAACCGGCCAAGGGTCCAGCGGCGGGATGGATCGATCTTGGGACATGGAGCTACAATCTGCGGAGCGACACCGCACTATGCTTGGGCTAGGATGTGTTGACAACACGTTGGGCTGAAGCCAACATCACAACCATCTGCGGGTTCGGGTGGTACAATGTCGCGCCAACCTGCCGCCATAGTTCGGGATTGCGTCCAAAAACCGCGCCACCAACCGTGATCGCTGTTTGCGGCAAGGCTGCCCGCAGCTCGCCGATCAAGGCTTCTACCTGCGGGAGCAGTCGTTCAGCGCTGGCTGAAATGGCGATCAGATCGGCATTCACCCGCAGCGCTAACCGAATCCAGTCCGCCTGGGGCACATCGGCGCCCAGAAACAACACACGCCAGCCCTGCTCGCGAAACAGGTCGGCCAGCATCCGCAATCCGAGGACATGCCGTTCCCCCTCAACACAGCCCAAAACCACGCTGCCGCGCTCCCCCGTGCTGGGCGGCTGATTAAACGAAGGCGAAAGCAACCCGATCAGGCGATGCGTAATTTCGGTAGCGAGGTGCTCATCGGCGACAGACAGCTCATTCGCTTCCCATAGATCGCCAACGGTGATCATGCCGGGAGCAAACACCTCATAATAGATGGTGCTGGGCGCAACGCCTTGGGACCGCAGCTGCTCCACCACCGCCCGCGCCGCTGCTTCGTTGCCTGTGCGCAAAGCGGCGATAAAGGCGCGCAGCTGCTGCTCCAGATCGATGCTCATACTACCCGGCCTCCGCTGCGTATCGTGCCTACCACGAGCTCCACCAGCTCGTCCATATCGAACGGCTTTGGCACAAATGTAACATGCGGCAGTTGCTCTTGGGGCCGAGCTCCAGCGCTGATCAGAATGACCGGCAGATCCTGCATGGGCGGGTGCGCGCGTACATGCAGGATCAGGTCGATACCGCTCATATACGGCATCATGATGTCGATAACGAGCAGATCCAGGGATAAGCGTTCCGCTTGTGCCAGACCCTCATGCCCGTTATACGCAACATGCGTCACCATGCCCTCAAGCTCCAGCACGCTGGCGATCATGTCTGCAACGTAATCCTCGTCATCGATCACCAGCACGACCGGCGGACGTTCTGCAAACCGTTGCCCCACTGTCACAGGGTGCCCCCCTGCCCTCCATCATCGCCACTTGGTGTTTCGGTCACAAGCTAGGGCATGCCGGTCATCAGCCGTGCTAGGTTCCGAAAGCGGTCACCGATGGTTATCTGGCCACCCGCGATCACCAATTCCCGCAGTTGCTTGTCATGGTCGCTGCCCCGCGCTTTGAGCACCCCAATCGAACGCTTAATCTCGCCCAGCAGCTCGATATAGCGCAGCAGCACGATATTGTCCACGATGTAGGAAAGCCCTCGACTGGCGATCATCAGCTCCGCACCAAACAGCTGCGGAATCTCTCGGGTCATCAGCGTCGTGACTTCATGGCCCCGCAGGAAGCCGACCATGGACGCCAGGAAATCGTCGAAGCGCATGGGATCACGAACGGCCGGCTCGAGCTCGGCCACGCTGTCGATCACCACTCGCCGCACCTGGCGCGCTGTCACGATCTCCCTGATTCGATCAGCCGCCGCATCCAGGTTGAGCTCGACCGGCGACAAAAACAGCACCTCGGTCAGCCCACCGTCTAGTCCAAGCGAATCGGCGATGCCGAAGTTGCTCGCGCGCAGTTGAAGCTGTTCAGGATTTTCCTGGAATGAGACCATTAAGCCACGCTCTCCCGTAGGGGCGCCCGCGGCCAAAAAATGGAGGGCCAGCAGTGTTTTGCCGGTGCCGGGCGAGCCGACCACCAGCGTGCTGCTGGAACGGATCGGCCCCCCTCCATCATCCGATCCAACGTGGGAATTCCGGTCGAAATGCGCTCGTTGGTTGCGCGGTAGCGCGGCGCTTGCGCTAAACTTTCTTGTCGCGGGTACACCCGAATGCCCGAATCATTAATTTCAAAACTATGCTCGCCGCCTAGGTAGCGCACTCCACGCATCTTGTCGATGCGCAGTGAGCGCTGCTCTTGCGCCCCCTCGGTGGCATGGCGCAGATGAATAATACCATCCGCAATCGCGAACTCAGGCTCGGTCTGGACTTCGAGCGGCGTGTACTCGCCAACAAGCAGACTGGTGCAGCCCAAAATCGACAGCTGTGCAGCGGCATCAAAGATGGCGCCGCGCGCTCGGGCGTTGATGTCGAGCACATGCTTAAGGCCGCGAAAAGTATCAATCACGACCAGATCCACTTTTTCGCTGCGGATCGTATCGACGATAAAATCAAGCGTTTCTTTAAAGCCTTTATTGCGGACCTGGCTGGTAATGTTGTACATCTGGATGCGGTCGCCGACCAGATCCGGGATGTAGAAATCGAAGGATCGAATATGCTCGATAATTTTCGAGTGCGGCTCAGAAACGTTGGTAAAGTACACCACCCGCGAGCCAGCTTTGGCGGCAGTGAAGGATATCTGCTGCGCCAAGATCGTTTTGCCGGCACCGGGCGGTCCCGTCAAAACATACAGCGAATTTCGGGGAATGCCGCCGCCGAGCACGGTATCAATGGCTGGATGGCCTGCGCTCATCTTCCGTGTGTTTGAGTCTCGAGGTGCGCCATTCTGGTGTTCCCCCTGCGAATCGGCGTTGGTGTGGTGCGGCGGCGGATCAGCCATGCCCGTCTCCTCCGTTTGTTTTCAGTGAGCGCCGCGCGAAATAGTTCCGTCTGCGTATTGGTTAATCAGCTGTTCGAGCTCTTCAAGCTCAAACGGCTTGGGCACGAAATGCTCGGACAGTCCTTCCGGCGATGCATGACCGGCAGCGCTCATCAGCACGATCGGGACATGTTGATAGCGTGGATCGGCTTTAACCGCCTTGGCAAAGGCAATGCCATTCATCAGCGGCATCATAACGTCCGAGATAATCAGCAGCGGGGGTTCAGGTTCCGCTTGGAGCACCGCCAGCCCTTCGCGACCATTGGTGGCCAGGAGCGGACGGTGCCCAATATCTTCGATCAGCGCAGCGACCATGTCCAGCAAAACATCTTCGTCTTCAACAATCAGGACGGCGGCCATGAGGAAACACCTGTAGATAGACCCAAATCTGTGTTACACCAGCAAGCGCAGTGCCATCCTGATGCGCCGAACCAATACCTGCGCTGACCAGTGTCGGTGGCTCACCGATGGCCCCGACCGAGCCGGAGCACTGCTCGCCGGCGTCACTTAGAAAACAGCACTTGCCAGCTGCCGGCGGTACTGCGCAACGACCGGATCACGCTCGCCTAGCAAGGCAAAGATTGCGAGCATGGCTTGGCGCGCCGCGTCTTCACCAAACGCGCGATCCTGCTGCACAATCGTTAACAGATGGCGTAACGCGTCTGCCCATTGTTGCTCACGCGCCAACAAGGCCGCTAGCTGCCAGCGCGCCACGGCATCTTTGGGATTATGCGCCAGCCGCTGCCGCGCATCCCCGATATCGCCCACGCCCGCAGCCATAAACGACGCTAGCTTCAGCAGCGCTTGTGCGATCGGGTACTCGGGGGTGCCGATCTTGATGCGCTGCAATACTTCGGCTGCGCTTCCGTCACCGAGCAGCGTAAGCGCCCGACCGAGCCCTAACAGACTCCGGCTATGGGTCGCGTCGATGCCGAGAGCGCGCCGGTAGGTTTCGGCGGCCGCCTTGGGATCGGTGGCTGCCAGTTGGGCCGCTGCGTCCGCCAGTTGATCGACCTGCGACGGGACGAGCTTGCGCAGCCAATCTCTGACCTGGCGTTCAGGCAGCGCACCGGTAAACTGATCGACGACCTTGCCATTGCGGAAAGCCTTGACTGCCGGTATGCCCTGGACGCCGAACTGGCTCGACAGGCGGGGATTATGGTCGACGTTCACTTTAGCGAGCACAAACGCCCCCTTCATCTCCTGCGCCAGCCGCTCCAGAGTCGGCCCGAGTGCTCGACACGGCCCGCACCACGGCGCCCAAAAATCAACCACGACGGGTACATCCGCCGAACGCTCCAGCACGGCAGAGGCAAAATCTGCTTCGTTAACATCCATGATCGCTGTGTTCGTTGCCATGTTGCTTCACTCCTTGAACACCTCAGCCTATTATAACCCGGCTGGCACGCGGCTTGAAGAGCACAAGCCGACAAGCGGAGCGAGGAACCATGGCAGATAAAACACGCGGGCTTCTGAAGGGGCCTAAGTTCAACGGGCGCCACACGACCCTCATTGCTGCCGCGATTCCGGTCGTTGAGCGGCTGCGGGACGATCCCAGAGTTACCAAAATTGTGATCGGGGTTATTACCTCGCGCCGGGGCAAAACCACCGCCATCAAGGCGCAGCCGATCGACGCGGGCCTACGCATCACCGTCGCGGCGCCGCGCAATGTGCAGGAGCTGTACGCGTACACCCATGATCCCGAGGGCGTGAAAGCGATCATCAGCGCCGAGGAATGATCCGTGGCGCAGTGATCGGCTGCTTTGTCGTGATCGCAACCAAGGCTGGCTACTACCGCTGCTGCCAGGAGGCAGTGTAGCCCCACAAGCAGCACAACACGGGCACGGGGGCATAACAAAGACCAAAGGAGCCGATCCTTTGGTCTTTGGCTGCTGCCTGCTGATTCCCGCAATCAGTCGATGCTATACTCGGCGCGCTGCGGCAGACCATTCCTGGCCCGGATTTGATTGTCGGCAAACAGGAGTTGTTCACGGTTGCCGATATCGAGCCATTCGCCGGCAAAGCGGTAGCCGTAGACCGGCACGCGCTTGTGCAGCCAGGCAATATATTTGCCGGGTTGGTCGGGCGAATTGCCTTCGTTGAGATATTGTTCGATCAACGGCACATGCTCGCGGTGGTAAATATATGTCGCAATGCCGACAGTGTTGGTGGTAGGATTTTGCGGCTTTTCCACGAACGACGTGACGCGGTCGTTGGGGTCAAGCTCGACGATGCTGTACTCCTTGACCAGCTCCATATCCGGGCATTCATACAAGGCAATGCAGCTGCCGTCGTCTTTGCCCCGCCAGAACTGAACATAATCGGCCAAGCTGAAGTCGAACAGATTATCGCCGGCGATGATCAGCAAATCGTCGCCCGCAAGATTGCCGCGCTCGATGGTGAAGCGAATGTCGCCGATCGCGCCCAGACGGTCCTCGTTGCTGAGTGTGCCGTCGTCAAAGACCTGCAGGGGGAGCTGCCGCGACCCGCTTTGACCGGCACGGACTTGATGCTCGTCGGACCAATCTTGGAAGCTGAGGGCAAATTTGTGGTTGGTGACCACATACACGGCATCGACTTCGGGCACCTCGGCAATTTTGTCGTAAATATAGTCGATCATCGGGCGCCCGCCGACCGGCAGCAGCGGCTTGGCGATGGTCTCCGTCAACGGACGCAGGCGCGTCGCATAGCCTGCCGCCAAAATAATAGCCTTCATCGTGTTTCTCCTTGACGCAAATGAGTGGAGCCTGCCTGGCGCCATTTTATACCAATTTGCGTACCGTTCCCCTCGTCTAGCCAGCTAGCCCAGAATCACCCCGGACTTTCGTACTACTCATCCGTATCTTTTC
>JADDQF010000047.1 GCA_016781505.1 bacterium | reverse complement strand
AAGTCATCGTCGCAGCCCGTCATGTGAGCCAGCCTCCTATGCGTCTAGGTGTACCAACTCGTATTCTTGGCCGTCGTGGACTACGCGCGTATGATACACGGCGGCCACAAAGCGCTCCGCACCTGAGCGTTAGCTTGGCCCATCTTCACGACGTATTTGCGTACCTGGCGAGCATTAATACCTCCTTTTACCGCCTGGCTTCGGATTTGGCGCCCTACAGTACGCACCCGGCGCTGACACAATTTCATCATCAGATTGAAGCATGCGCAATCGAGCTGGCGGCGGTTGGCTTGGTCGCTCGCCGCCAGGGCCTGCGCCTTTCGATGCACGCACCGCTGCATGTGCACCTCGCGGCGCACGATCCGGCCACCGTACAGCGCTCTTGCGAAGTGCTTGAGCTGTTGACGACGCTGCTGGACGGAATGCGGCTTGACGCCGATGCCGTGATTGTGGTGCATGTCGGCGGTGGGGTCGATGCCGGAAGCGGTGGGTTTGACGGGGTGCTCAGTCGCTGGGTCGCGCGGTTTGAGCGGCTACCGGTGCGTGTCCAGCGGCGCCTGGTGCTGGAGCACGAAGATGATGGCGCTTCGCTGGGCATGGCACTGCGCGTTCATGCGGCTACGGGCGTTCCTTTGGTGTTTGACTATCTCCATTTCCGACTTAACAATCCCGAGCGCTGGAGCTTGCCGGAGGCACTCGCAGTAGCGCTCGCGACGTGGCAGCACGACCGGACGCCCAAGCTGCATTTTGCGTCGCCGCGCACAGAGCTGCGGGCGGTGGAACGTGACGATCCCCACACCGGGCGGCGGCGTTGGCTGCTCAGCCCACCCCGGCCGGGCCATCACGCCGATTTTTTGAACCCGTGGGAGTTTGCGGAATTTGTGCAGGCTGCGGCCTATGTGCGCGACTTCGACATCATGCTGGAAGCTAAGGCTGCGGACCTCGCCCTGCTCCGCCTTCGGGCGGATCTGCAATCCTACGTTCCGGAGGTAGCAAGCTGGTTGGGTGCTCCTTCGCTGCCAGCGACGGTGCTGGAATGAGCGTACTTACCCCAGCCTTGGTGGTTGTGGTCAACAACGCGCTTGATTGGCAGCGCGTGGTGGCTGAAGGATGGTATCGCATTCCACTCCGGCACGCACCAAGTCCCGTGGCTGCCGACGTACTCGCCTTTTATCTGACGCGCCGCTGTGGCGAGCTCGCCTGGCACGTCCACTATTATGCACAGGTCCGGCAATATCGGCTGCTGCGTCGCCGCGAGCTGTTGCCGGCCGAGCCGACACATCCCCGGGCTGATGAATGGTATTACCGCGTCGAGGTAGGGCCGTTGCAGGCGTTGGCCCGGCCGCTGCCTAGCCGTCAATTACGACGGATTACCTTTATCCCAACCACCTTTGAGCAGCTCCAATCAGCGGCAGATGTGTCCGAGCTGTGGCTAACCGAGGACAACGAGGCGCTGCTCTGGCGGTATTTCCCGGATGCGGCACTTAAGGCTACCCGACGCCTGTTAATCGAAGAACAACGGGTGGCGTATCGCGTTCGCCCGAGCTGCTCATCGGCTGCCGAGAACGGGTATTCAACCCAAATCAGGTTCGGCAGCGGTGCCGAGCTGCGGCAAAAGAACACTCACTCCTCGCGCAGAGAAGTGAGTGTAGCTTAGCTCCGCATACCTTGCATCCAAGGCGCCTTCCCCTCCCGCTACGAAGCCGGGCTTTTTGGTAGCAAAGTTGATGCCAATAGCTACGATGCTTGCCAATCGAGCGTCACACCCAGAAATTCGTCACGCTGATGCAGCAAGCCTTCGTACATCGTATGAAGCTCACGCGCCGGAACATGGTGCAGGACAAGATCGTCCACCCGCAGCTTGCCGCTTTCCAGAAAATGCACGATCAGCCGCAGCGCCCGATCACGCACAAACGGAAATTTTTCGCGTGGCTCCGGACCGATAGCGCTGCCGTGCGCGCCGATCAACGAAAGGGAGCGTCCATGCAGATCCCAGTAAAAGTCAACATCACCCGCAATCCCGCGTGGACTGCCAACCATGATCACTTTGCCGCCGTCGGCAACCACGGACATCGCTGTCCGCACCGCGTTGGGCGCGCCCGTCGCGTCCACCACCACATCCGGCAGCGCTCCTCCATTCAGCGCTTGCAACGCCGCTTTAAGGTCGCCCGCCTCGGGATCGAGCGTGGCAACGCCCGGTGTCGTCATGGCTAATGCTCGCCGTCCCGCCATGAAGTCGATGCCGATCAGCGGATACGCGCCCGCAGCGGAGAACAAGCGTAGGGCCAGCTGGCCGATCAGGCCCAGGCCCAGCACTGCCACAGATTGCCCCAGCGTTTGGCCACACTGCACCAGGGCGGTCAGCGGAAAGCGCGTCAGCATGGCACAGGCAGCGGCCGGGGCTGCCACCTCTGCGTTGATCGGGTACAGCAGCGGGTGTGCGCCGGCAACGTCCACGAGCGCATGACTTTCATGCCGACCGCTCCAGATCACCCGCTGCCTCGGTGCAAAGGCGGTCACGTCCTTGCCCACAGCCGTGATCCGTCCAACGGCACTATAGCCCGGCACAAACGGAAACTTAGGCCAGGCGCGCGTGGGATCGGCTAGCCATTGGTGAATGCCGGTATAGATCGCCAGTTCCGTACCAGGACTGATCGCGCTCGCCTCCGTCTCGATCAGCACTTGCCCCGGACCGGGATCGGGTATCGTAAACGGCGCAAACGTAATTTCGTACGGCGTCGGCATGATCGCACGGAGGCCCTGCTTCATCACACTGCTTCCCCCGTTATTGGGCTGTCCAGCCACCATCGATCGTCAGCACCGCACCCGTCATAAAGCTGGATGCTGGCGAGGCCAGAAAGACGACAGCGCCAGCCAGCTCGTCAGGCTGGCCCCAGCGGTTCAGCGGAATCTTGTCGGCAAACGCGCGATATGCGGCGGGATTTTCGATCACCGGACGATTAAGCTCGGTCTCGAACGGCCCGGGTGCGAGCGCATTAACCCGGATGTTATGCTGCGCCCATTCCACCGCCAACGTGCGCGTTAGCTGAATCACACCGCCTTTAGCTGCAGTGTAGGCTGGTCGCTCACCCAACCCCACGAGGCCAAGCATCGAGCTAATGTTGATCATGCTACCCCCGCCATGGGCAATCATCGCCGGCGCCACAGCCTGGCTACAAATAAACGAGCCGGTCAAGCTTACGTCGACAACCCGTTGCCAGTCGGCGAGCGAGAACTCCAGCGACGGCTTGCGCACATTGATGCCTGCGCTGTTGATCAAAATATCCAGCCGGCCCCAGGTCGCCAGCACCTGTGCGACGGCCGCCCGAACCTGCTCCTGGTTTGTTACGTCGGCTTCAAGCGCAACAATGCGCCGTCCTGTTTCAGCCGCGATCGGCTCGGCTACGGTGCGGGCCGCAGCAACCCGTCGGCCCAGCAGCGCAACGTCCGCTCCCACACCGGCCAGCGCTCGAACAAAAACGGCGCCCAAACCACCGCTGCCCCCGGTTACCAGGGCAACTCGACCGTCTAACCGAAACAGATCAAGCGGAAAGCTCAACGTTGGCTCCTCCAAGTGAACGAAGAAAGTGGACGCTGCGCTCGAATTGCTCGTGCTCGTGCAGCACCACATCCGGTGTCGGCGCCGCGCATTCCCATGGTGTTTGCCACGGCTCGTCATGGGGTCGGGCCTGATCGTGGCGTAAACGCAGCACCGGCAGCACAGCTCGCACATCGCGTGGCGGAAAGCCCGCCCACCACGCGTCTTCCAGCAGGCGAATGTGGCGGGCGTACTGCGCCGCCAGCTCGATATGCAACGTTGCATGTGGCGCAATCCGGGCCAGCAGCGGCAACAGTTCCGCAAACGGCACCACGCCCTCGCCAAGGGCGCAGCGAACCAGCCGGTAGCCGGAAGGAGTGGGGTAGATACGGTAATCTTTGAGATGGACGTTGTGAATATGCCCGCCCAGCTTTTGGGCAAACAGGAGGGGCTCCTCCGCGACCGCCAACGGATTGGCAACATCAAAGGTGACGCCGACACGTCCTCCGCCTGCTTCACACAGCGCCAGCAGATCATCCGACGTGGCGTCCTGATGATTTTCGAGCGCCAGCACCAGATCGTGGGCTTCCAGCAGCGGACGAATCCGGCTGATCCGTTGGTGAACGTCGGACAGGTAGTTGTCCCAGCCGCCCGGAACTTCGGCGCGCGCGCCTTCCAAAATCGTGCTAAGGGTAGCCCGTACGGTTTTCGCGCCGGCTTGAGCGGCCAGCGGCAACAGGGTTGTCAGGGCCTCCACTTCCACCACGCCGCTATCGACGACCAACGTAAGGTTGGCACCGGCAAGCTTCGCCCTTAACTGCGCGAGCGTGTCTGGCGACAGCTCGGACAGCATGCCGTACAGTGGAGTTTCGACGCTCGACAAACGATGGGTGATGGCAAGGTCGATCAGCTGCCAAGCGTCCAGCGCAGCGTCGGGCCCGGCTTGATCTTCACGCCGTAAAAAGCCGCAGCTGCACGGAAAGCTATACGCGCAGACGCCCACGGTTAGGCGCGATGGCAGAGTTCGGTCGTGCATTGAACTTCCCTCAACCAGACAACGAATCCCCAGCCGCCACGTTGCTGCGAACGCAATCGTTCGTATGTTGTTGATGGGACCGGTTGGCAAACTGTAGCAGGGGTGAAGAGCGGTGTCAACTCGTTCGTTGCGGGGCGCCGAGATCCACGGTTGCTCGTTTAATGGTATGGATCCGGCCATGCCTCCCGCCAGCTTCATCGACGTACACGCGCGAAAGCGAGCTGGCACACATTGGGCACTTCGCCATTGCTCGGCCTACGGGCGCCTCCGTTTTATTAATTGTTGACAACTCCGTATTGCGCATGCCAGTCTAGCGCCATCCCAAGCCTCCCAGAGCAAATTCTTCCGCCGACATTGCTGTCACCAAGGAGCATGGCCAATGAAGGACGAACGCCGCAACCGCAAGCTGTCACGACGCGCGATGCTGCGCGCGAGCTTAACAGGTACTGGTGCAGTGCTTTTAGCTGCCTGTGGTAATCCGCCGGCCTCCAGCGATGGCGGCGTAACCGCGGCATCGACTGCTGGGTCGTCCGCTGCGTCAACAGCCGCATCCGCCGCTCCATCCACGGCTGCTGCCGCATCTGCCTCACCATCAGCGCTTAGTTTGCCGGCAGGCGCGGCCGGCAAGCTGACGGTGATCCATCGTACCGAATATTTCGAGGGTGTCCAAAACAAGTTCCGCGACCTGGTTACTCAGTTTGCCGCAAGCAAGGGCACCGAGCTCGACATCTCGACGGCCAATCCCGAGGCCTTCGGCGACTTTAACGCCAAGATGCAAGCCGCGGTCCAGGCTGGAACACCGCCCGATCTGGCGTATCACACCTTAAGTATTCCTCAGCTGCACTTTCTGGACATTCTGGAAGACGTGACCGACGTTGTGGAAGAAGCTCGGCAGAAGTATGGCGAGATCGTGCCTGCTACAGCCGAGAAAAACGCCCAGATCGACGGCAAATGGTGGGCGGTGCCGTTTATGAGCAACACCGGCGCCTGGTTCGCGCGCAAAGATGCGTTTGAAGCCGCCGGTGTGGATCTCTCCAAGCTGACGGATTACAACAGCTACCGCGACGCAGCACTCAAGGTCTCGGATCCCAGCAAAGAGATGTGGGGCTGGGGCTTAACGATCAACAAGAGCGGTGACGGTCACGGCCTGATTACGCACGTGATTCAGTCTTTTGGCAGCAGATTTGTTGATCAAACGGGCCAAAAGGTGACGTTCAACTCGCCCGAAACCGTCCAGGCCGTCACCTGGCTCAAGGAAACGTACACCAGCGATACGTACAAAAAGATGTTGCCTCCCGGCATCGAGAGCTGGACCGATGTGTCCAACAACGAAAGCTATCT
>JADDQF010000092.1:8601-22264 GCA_016781505.1 bacterium | reverse complement strand
TGCCCGTACTTCCCTGTGGGGGGTGAATCAGACCGATCTGCGTTCCATTCCGGCAAGATCGGTTCGGTTGAGCGGCGGTAGTTGGGCTGGTTCCCATTCCCAGGCCGTCGTTTGCCAGTCATCTGCTCCATTAGTCGGCAACCATGACGGGAGCGCGAAGAGCAGATGCTCTCCCAGCGCGTCTACGTAGGGCTCGTACAGGCTCCGCACCTCCGCTAACCAGTGCTCGGCTTCTGCTCCATCGCGCAGCTCAAGCCCAACCTCGGCCAACAGCGTCCGCAGCCGGTGTAAATCAGCTGGTGTAAGCCGTTGTGGCGTCATGGTCCGTGGTTTTGTGTACAAAATCTGACTAAGATCGCCGATGGCGTGACGCACCATGGCGAAGGTGAACCGTGCTTGGCGTGACGGCAGCACACCCCCTGCGCTTTCAACGCCGACCATCAACAGGCTGCATGTGTCAAGAATCATGGTCATGGCGGCTAGCCAGGAGACATGCTCGTGCTGCGAGCGAAAAAAGGAGAGCACTGGATATGATAGATGACTTTCCAACACTTCTGCGGCCCAGCGCTCCCATTCCAGCAGGAACTGTTCGAGCACTTGATGGTCCTGCGAAGCAGCCATGCGCCGCAGCAGCTCCGTCGCGCTCGGGGGCGAGCCGGCGCGTGCGTCGAGCATGGTGATATTTACTTCCCGACGCGAAAATCCCTGGTAAATCACGGGCAGATAGCCGATGATCAACGCGAGAAAGGTGAAACCATTGGCCACCTCAAGCACCGCCACGATCCGGCTCGGCGTATCAAGCGGCGCGACATCGCCGTAGCCCAGGGTGAAAAATGTTTCACCGCTGAGATACAGCAAGGTGCCAAAAGTTGGATTGCCAACAGCCGCCGGGAGCCGCGGTTGGAGGCCCCAGAACACCAGCGCGAAGCTGAAGACCAGCCCGCAGGCCCACACCGCGACCAGCAGCAGCAAGACCAAGGGGCCGTAGATACTCAAAAAGCGATCACGCAGGCTCGCGCCTTCGGGATCTTCTGCGGTGGGCAGGCGGCGAGCAATGCCAGCCCAGCCACACCACGTCAGCCGAATAAATTGCCGTGACAAGCGCAGACGACGGGTTACCCGCCGCGGCAGAACAATGGTCTCGAAAGCGTCGATCAGCATAATCAGGATCAGGAGCAGTCCGATCCCTACCGCCAGCAAACCTATCATCGTCGTTCTTTTTGGTAAGCGCGACCGAATTGCCGCATGCTGCTCAGCATACCATTGGTTGGAGCTGCCGTTATCATGGATGATGAGCGTGAGGAAGCACAGGAATAGCCCACTGCACCAGTTACCGTGCGGCTAGGGCCGCCGGGCAACTGTACGCTCAATGGTGGTCAGGAGGTCGTCAATGGGAAACGGCTTTGCCAAAAGTGCATCGCTCTGCGGCCGGAGCAGCCCGGCAAGTTCTTCGGCGGCTCGCGCCATGGTGGTGGATATAATGATCGGTATCGCGGTCGTGGCCGAGCAGCTTTGGATCTGACCCAGCATCAAGCGGGCACGCGGTTGTTGCCTCACACTGTATTCGAGGACAATAGCATCCAGGCCTAAGGCCGCAACAACCGCAGGCTCGACAACCGGCATGGCGACCGTAACGACCTCGTAGCCCTCGTCGGCCAAAACGTCCTGCAACACGGAGCGCAGCTCCGGGTCGGCCTCCACAAGCAAAATACGATGTGACATGCGCAGTTCCTTGGGCCGTGTGCAGCGGGATAACGCGAACAATGCGGATGACATGTACCCTCGAGCTATCCCTTTGAGAATATCACCACTTTTTGTGGTGTCAATATGCAAAGTGTATAAGATCGAGTATCGCGCTGTAAAGAGGTGGGATATGGCTGATCATGTGAGTAGCTGACAGCCAGCAGGACTACTGCCGCGTAGGACCAGCGTATTACTTCTAACAACGCCGCGATCAAAAAAGCGTCGTGCAGTTCCCCTATATCGTGTTGGCCAGGCTGCACGGGAAATGGCGCAATGATTTACGCTTGTGGCTGTTCCAGTTCTACTTGCGCCTGAGATACTGGTTGAAATCGTCTTGCGATTGGCTACTCTACCGCTCGACCCAAAAGTCCAGCATTTGCCCTTCCAGTTCAGCTTTCTGCCGCGCACGTTTACTGTGTTGCTGGTGGACGACTGGCTATTTGCTGAGCGCGATATCAATCATCAGCTTTTGTGCAACAATGTAGCCCATGGTGGCAAGAGTACTACTCATGACATAACATTGGATCAAAATGGCAGGTAGTTATGGAAATAACACTTGGAAACCATTTGCCCAAACCATAAGCGCTAAGGAACTAGTGACAAAACATAATGTAATGTTCGGAACAGGTGATTGTGGATAATATGTGGATGCTTTTGTTGTTTTGGTGCAGGGCTATGTTGACATAGGATGAAACAAGGGTTGAGATTACCGCCAAAACTCTATAAAAAGAGTGAGAGCAATCTGATAGTTGCATTATTTTCAACCCTATGATAGACTTTCGCCCAACGTAGTTTCGGCTCAGTGCCCGATAAAAAAACAACCATGTCGTTGACGGGCCAAGTGTTTCGTCTAGCCAAGACGCTGACGAATCAGGAGAGTAACCATCCATGTTGAGTCATGACGACCTGCCCGGCTGCACGTCGCAAACTCACGACCTGAACGATCTACAACGTCGTGTTAACCGCGAACTCTCTTCCTGTGGAACTTCCTCCCTTTTCACACGTTTCATCCGCAACAACCTGCCTGCACTGCCGCTCCGGTATCTTCGGCATGGATTTGTAGCACTGTCCATTCCCGCCGCATTGCTTGCCGGTACTGTGCTGCCTGCGGCCAAGCCTGCTCAGAAAATCGCGCCCGTTGCGGCAGCCTATGCCGTACAAAGCAGCTTGAGCGCCTTTCAAGGTGACGGGGTAATCGCCGCCGAAGCGGTGGATGACGAGTTTGTTTTTACCGAAAGCACAACCGCGCTTGGCTCGCCCGTCAATGCCCAATATGCTCCCGTTTCAGTTGGCGTCGCGATTCTGCGCAAGGGTCCAGGTACTGATTACGAGCGTGTCGGCAAGCTCAGCCAGGGCCAGACCGTACGCTTGCTCGCTCGCAGCGACGACTGGTATAACGTGCAAACCAAGGCTGGCAAGACCGGCTGGCTCCACTCTGAGTTAATTGACGTTGCTTCCCAGGTCTCCGATAACCTCAAGACGGTCACGGTCCAAAGCAACAAATCCAAGAGCAGCATTGCGACGACTACCGACAGCAACGTTAACCTGCGGGTTGGCCCGAGCACCAACCATAACGTTTTGGCGAAGCTGCCTCAAGGCGCGAAGCTGGAAGTGATCGGTCGACAAGATGGCTGGGTCAAGGTTGCTACCGCTAAGGGCACGGTCGGCTGGGTAACCGACGATTATGTGACAGCGGGCGCGATTGCTGCGCAGTCAGCAAGCACGCCTGCTCCGGCGACTACCAGCAGTGCGGTCGCCGCTCGCGTCAACGACAGTCAAGTTAATCTGCGCAAAGGTCCGAATACCAAGTTCGGCAGCTTTGGCAGGATGGCAAAAGGCGCGGCGGTCCAAGTCTTGGCGCGGCATGGCGACTGGCTCAAGGTCCGCTCGGTCCGTGGCACAGTGGGTTGGGTCGCGTCCGATCTGATCAATCTTGGGATTGACCTCAGCACGATCCCGGTGACCAACGATGTTCCGGCGCTGCCCAAGCGCGTAGAAGCCACACCAGCCAAGCAGTCGGTACCGACTGCAGCGGTCAGTGCACCCACGGTGGCGGCTTCCGGCGATGCCGCCAGCATTGCCCTGCAGTTTGTTGGCACGCGGTATGCTTACGGTGGGTCCAGTCCGCGCGGCTTCGATTGCTCAGGTCTGACCAGCTACGTGTACCGTCAGCTAGGCGTCAAGCTGCCGCACAAGGCAAGCTTGCAGTTCAGCACGCGCTATGGCCAGAAGGTTAGCCGTAACAACCTGGCTCCCGGTGACCTTGTGTTCTTTGCCAATACCGCCGGCCGTGGCATTACCCACGTGGCGCTGTATGTGGGCAACGGCATGATGGTAACGGCTAACACACCTCGGACCGGCGTGCAGTACCTTAGCATCTACAGCCGCTACTGGCAGAGCCACTACGCGGGCGCTATTCGCCCGTTCCGCTAAGCTTCTTTCTCCATTCTTAACCGCTGGATGCGATGGGCATATGCTCAGCCTCCAGCGGTTTTGTCTTTCCTTCTGCCATGCACCAAACGGATTAAGTTTAGCGTTGCGCAGCGCAGCTTTGAAGTTTGCAGGACGTAGTTGTACAATGCAGCCCGCAAGTATGCCTGAGGAGGCAAAATGAAAGGTCTTGTACTCAGTGGTGGCAAGGGCACGCGCCTATACCCACTGACCTACACCAAAGCGAAGCAACTGATTCCTGTTGCCAATAAACCGGTGCTTTTCCGCGTGATCGAGTCGATCCGTGATGCAGGCATTACTGAAATTGGCGTGGTGGTTGGCGATACAGCGACTGAGGTCAAAGAAGCAGTTGGCTGCGGCAATCGTTGGGGCGTCAATATCACCTATATTCACCAAAGCACGCCCGGCGGTTTGGCGCACGCCGTCAAAGAAAGCCGCGAGTTTCTTGGCGATGATCGCTTCGTCATGTTTCTGGGCGATAACTGTATCGAAGGCGGTATCTCGCCGCTGATCGAACAGTTTGGGCGCAGCGACTGGAACGCACAGATCGTGCTTACGCGCGTGCCGGATCCATCACAATTCGGCGTGGCTGAGCTGGATGATGACGGCAGCATTGTGCGGCTGGTTGAGAAGCCCAAAGAGCCTCAATCAAACTTGGCGCTGGTCGGCATTTATATGTTCGATAAAAGCATCTGGGAAGCCATTGCGCACATCAGGCCCTCATGGCGCGGCGAGCTCGAAATCACGGATGCCATTCAATACCTGGTCGAGCATGGTTACCGGGTGTATCCATACATTCATCGCGGCTGGTGGATCGATACCGGCAAGCGAAGTGACATGCTGGATGCCAATCGGCTGGTGTTGGAAGAGATTGAGCATCGTCTCGACGGGTTTGTCGACAAAGATTCGCAGGTTACGGGCAAAGTGACCGTGGAACAAGGCGCTGAGGTGATCAACAGCGTGATTCGTGGGCCGGCCATTATTGGTGAGCACGCCCGCATTGTGAACTCGTATGTTGGTCCATTTACGGCAATTTATCACCATACCGAGATCGAAGACAGCGAGATTGAACATTCGATTGTGTTGGAAAACTCATCGATCGTGAGCATTCCGTATCGCATCGAAGATAGCTTAATCGGCCGGAATGTGAAAATCCATCGGTCGCCAATCAAACCAAAAGCATACAAGCTGATGCTGGGGGATAATTCAGACGTCGGCATTTTGTAACGTGTCGTACACCAAGAACGTCGTGGTCGTCCAACAGTGCGATCACGGCGTTTGTGTTTATTCAGGCGGCGCGGTTTGTGCGGACATGGTCGGTTCGGTGTGGTGTGCAATCCACTGGGCAATCTGCTGCCACACCTGCTCGCGCTCAATATCATTCGGCAACAAATGCCCGCTGCGTTCAAACCAAGCAATTTGCTTTTCACGTGAGCCCAGCAACCGATACAGCTGATCGGCGCTTTCCGGCAGCACGGTAGTGTCGCGCCGGCCTTGCATAATCAACGCTGGGGCTGTTACCCGTGGCAGTGCCCGGCGCACGTGTTGGCCAAGGCGTATAACTTCATAGATCGAGCGGGTGGAGATGCGGAGCGTGGTGCGCAGGTTGGCAACAACCGCGGGATCGTCGAAGTCAACCGGGCCCAGCTTGGAGCTAAGCTCGGCTCGCAGCTGCGGATCGGCAAAGTTCGCCTTGTGCATCGGGTATAACCACGGCAGCACAAATCGTCCCCACACCAACGCCCGCAGCGGCCAGCCGCCTGCGAGCACAAGCGCCCCGGCTAGGGTAATGATCCCCGCAACCGGTTGCTGGCCGGCTAGCTCCAATGCCAGCAGTCCGCCCAACGAGTAGCCCAGCACGACCACCTGTCCGCAGCGCACCACCAGCGCCTGGTATGCCGTCGCGACCGAGGCATACCACGCTTGCCATGAAACCGAGTGTAATGCTTCGGGATGGCCGCCGTGTCCCGCCAGGAGTGGCGCTGCAACCGTATAGCCTTGGCGGGCAAGATAAGCGCCAAGTGGACGGAGCTCTCCCGGCAAACCAAGCCAGCCATGGACCAGCAACACGCCGGTTGCGTTCCCTTCAAACGTAAACGGCTGCGCAGCTTCGGGGAGCGTCATGGTCGTGACAGCTTCCAACGATCCTTTTCCCCTCCGCTGTTGCCCGCTCAGGCAAGTCTGCATCAGATTAAGAGTGTACCCCCATTCCCCCACGTTGGCGGCGGCAAGTGAGCCGTTCTAGCCCCCACGCTGCATGCTCTGCACCCTGGGCTATCATCGGCGCTGCCCGCGCGCCAAGGCTGGCCTGCGGCCTTCTTTTTGCTACAATATGTCCAGTGTTAAGAGACCGGTCGGGGCGATCGGTCTCCGTTTGTGATTGCCTGGAGTTTTTAATGGAGCTTCCCGATATCCTTGCACGATTGGCGGCACATCCGTCACTCGCACAGCTGGTCGCCATTGCCAGCTCTCCTGGAGCGCCCGCGGCTCGGGTTGCTCCGCTGCTTGGGGCGGCCCGGCCTGCGGTGATCGCCCTGCTGGCCCAGCAGGTCCGTGCGCCGCTCCTGATGGTGACGGCTCGGCTGGAACAGGCTGCTCGGCTGCGCGAAGATGTGTGTCAATGGCTGGACGACGAGCAAGTGCTGCTGTTGCCCGCAGCCGACGCGTTGCCGTATGAGCATATGTCACAGGGCGCGGAGGTGATCGCCGAGCGGCTGCGGGTGCTGCAAGTGCTGCGGCGGTGGCGGAACGGCGCAGCCACTGCGGATCTGCCGGTGCCGGTCATTGTCGCGCCGATCAAAGCATTGCTGCAGCCTACCTTACCTCGGTCAGAGCTGGAACAGGCAATGCGCACGTTGACGGTGCGCGATCAGGTCGATCCGCGCACGTTGCTCGAGCACTGGACCAGCATCGGTTTTACGTCGGTAGCAGCCGTCGAAGCTCCGGGCGAGCTGAGCAGCCGGGGCGGCATCGTCGACATTTATCCGTTTGCCGAAAACCAGCCGCTGCGCATCGAGTTTTTCGGAGACGAGATCGACAGCATTCGCACCTTCGATCCGCTGAGCCAGCGCTCGGAGCGAAAAATTCGCAGCGTTGAAATTATGCCGCCGCATGAAATTCCGTTCTGGCATCATGCCGCTGCGCTCGACCGATTGCGGGCGCTTGATACGGGAACGCTGCGCCCGGAGGTGGCCGCCGAGTGGCAGCTAAACGTAGAGCGACTGGCCCAAGGCGAGCGGTTTGAGGGCCGCGCGTTTTACGCGCCATTCTTTTTTGATACGCCGCTGCCGTCGATCATTGGCCATCTCCCGCCTCACTCGCCTATGTTGATCTCGGAGCTGCGTGAGGTTATGCAGGTGGCGTTCGAGCTGCACCAACAGGCACAAGAAAGTTATGCCACCCAGCTGCACGCCCATGAGATACCCCCTGATTTTCCACGACCGTATCTGCTGTGGGATGAGCTGCGTGGGCAGATCGCTGAGCAGCCGCTCTTCGACCTCAGCAGTCAACCAGCCGACGATCCCGCACCGCAGCTTACGGGAACCACCATTGGCATGAGTCCCACGCTCTTTGCCGGGGCAGAGCGGTTCGGCGGGCAGCTTGGCCGTGCGTTTGACGACATCGCGCGGCGCATCAAGTCCGGGAATCAGGTTGTGATCGTGTCGCCCCAAGCCGGCCGCATGCGCGAGCTAGGCGTGGAGCGCGGCCTGGTCGTGGGCGAGCTGGACGACCAGGCCGAGGCGGCTGCCAACGGAGGACGTGCCGGCGGCCTGGTGGTGCTGCAGGGCACGCTGGGCGAAGGCTGGGATAGCCGCGATCTTGGGCTGACCTTGTACACCGACAGCGAAATTTTTGGCTTTCAGCCCCGCCGGCCGGTGGTCACGCGCCGGAAGCGCCAACAACGAGAGATCGACCGACAGGCGTTTCTGCAAACGCTCAAGCCCGGCGACCATGTCGTGCATGTTGAGCATGGTATCGCCATTTACGAAGGCCTGCGCCGCATCAACGTCGAAGGCATCGAGCGTGAATATCTCCATCTACGCTATGCCGCCGGCGATGCAGTGTATGTGCCGGTTGATCAGATCGACCGGGTTTCCAAATACATTGGTTCGGCCGAGTCGACGCCGGCTTTGTCACGCCTGGGCACGGCCGACTGGGAGCGGGTTAAGCGGCGCGTCAAGGCGGCCGTCGAGGAGCTGGCGCGGGAGCTGCTGGAGTTATACGCAGCCCGGCAGCTTGCCGAACGGCCAGCCTATCCGCCCGATACTCAATGGCAGCATGAGCTGGAAGATGCGTTTCCGTATGTGGAGACGGATGATCAGCTGCAGGCGATCAACGAGATCAAGCATGATCTGGAAACGCCGCGGCCGATGGATCGCTTGATCTGCGGCGACGTCGGCTATGGCAAGACCGAGGTCGCGATTCGGGCGGCCTTCAAGGTTGTGCAGGAAGGCAAGCAGGTTGCCGTGCTGGTGCCGACCACGGTGCTCGCGCAGCAGCACTACGATACCTTCCGCAAGCGCATGGCCGCCTTTCCCATCGCCGTCGAAATGTTGTCGCGCTTTCGCAGCCCCCGCAAGCAGAAGGCGATTCTGGAACGGTTGGATGCTGGCTCGATCGATATCATTGTCGGCACTCATCGGCTGCTCAGCAAGGATGTGCAGCTCAGCCGGCTGGGGCTGGTGATCATCGACGAGGAGCAGCGCTTTGGCGTACGTCACAAGGAGCGCCTCAAGCAGCTGCGCCACGATGTGGACAGCCTTACACTCACAGCGACGCCGATTCCGCGTACGCTGCATATGGCTATGGCTGGTATGCGCGACCTCAGCATCATCGATACGCCGCCGGAAGACCGCGTGCCGATCAAAACCTACGTGGTGCCCTTCGATGAAAATCTGGTGCGGGAAGCCGTCATCCGGGAAGTTGGCCGCGGCGGGCAGGTGTATGTGGTGCATAACCGCGTGCACAGTATCTACTCGTTCGCCAGCCGCTTACAAGCGTTGATCCCGGAGGCGCGCTTCCTGATAGGCCATGGCCAGTTGGAGGAAAAGGACTTGGAGCGGGTGATGCTCCAGTTCTTCGAGGGCGAGGCGGATGTGCTGGTCTGCACCACCATTATCGAGAGCGGCTTGGACATTCCGCGGGCCAATACGATCATCATCGATGATGCGACCAACTACGGTCTGGCTCAGCTGTATCAGCTGCGGGGTCGGGTCGGGCGCTCGACCCAGCGGGCCTACGCCTACTTGCTCTACCATGCCGGCAAGCGCATCACCGGCGACGCGCAGCAGCGGCTGGAGGCGATTCAAGAAGCCACCGAGCTGGGCGCCGGCTTTCGGATTGCCATGCGCGACCTCGAGATTCGTGGAACGGGCAACCTGCTCGGACCGGAGCAAGCCGGGCATATTGGGGCGGTTGGCTTCGATCTGTACACCCGGCTGCTGGCTCAGGCCGTGGAAACGCGCAAAGCCGAGCAAAGTCGTTCGCTCAAAGCGGAGCGCAAGCTGCAGGTGGCGCGCAGTACGCAGCAAACCGAGCAGCTGCGTCGCGCTGCCGCCACGGCGATCCCCGACACGGGAGCACGTCCGGCGGCTGGGGCAGATGGCAACGGCGGTCCGATTACGCCGATCCAGCTGGTAACGCTCGACCTGCCGCTGACCGCCTACCTGCCGACCGACTATATCAGCGACGATACACTACGGCTGCGGGTGTATCAAAAGCTGGTGCAGGCGGTCACGCCCGAGGATATTCGCCAGCTGCGCACGGAGCTCCGCGACCGGTTCGGCCCGGTTCCGCTGCCTGCCGAGCATCTGCTGCTATGGCTGCAGCTTAAGGCGCTGGCACTGCGAGCTGGCGTGCCCTCGATCTCCACGAGCGAGGACGAGATCACGATCCGGCTGCCGGCTACCGGCGCGGTGGATCGCAATGGGTTGCAGCGCCAGTTCGACGGCGCGGTACGGGTTGGGCCGCAGTTCGTGCGCATAAACCGCCGCGCCGCGGGCGATAGTTGGGCGGAAACAGTGAAGGGTGTACTCGAAGCTTTAGGCCGCGCTACCGGGTGAGCACCACCTAGGTGCCGCCTCGTCGTTGCTGGCTATCCAGGTACGATTCGCGCTGTCCAGCAGGAATGGCTGATTGGCCGGATGGGGGTGCGGCTGCGCCTTCGGCCGGCCGCGGGCCGCCCTGATACTGAGCCGCTCCGGCCGCTGGCTGGCCTTGACCGGCTCCCGCTGCGCCCTCCTTCTGCCCCGCTGTACCTGCCGCTTGAGGGTTGGCTTGACCCGCAGGCAGGCGCTTGCCGGCGCCTGCCTGCGCATCTGCTGGCCTTGGGGTGGCCGCTAAACGGCCTAGCCGCAGCGTCGCCGTAATCAGGGAAAAGACACCCAGCGCCAAGGCCGCGCCCAGCAGGACGTAGCCGAGCCAGTCAAACATAAAGCGACTGACGATGCCTGCTCTGATCCAGCTCTGGACCGGCTGCGTTGGGTCGGTCTCGTTGAAGTACAATAGTTGGGTGTACCGCAGCGTGAAGGAGACGAGCAGGCCCATGTTCAACAACCCAAGCAAGCCCCCGCCTACCCGCTCGCCGGATTTTATGGCGCGGCGCTTGAAGAAGAGACCAGTGCCATAGCCGCTGAAAAGTGCTGTTCCGATCAGCAGCACCAGCGACAGCAGCAGCACCGCGTTGTTGATCCTGAGGCCGCTGCGCTCGGAGAGTGTTCGGCCCCACGACTCGGCCCAAAACTCAACCAGCAGCGCTCCCAGCAAGACGCCAATCAGCGCAGTGCCTTCTTTGATGCCACCGCGGCGCAGGCCATTCGCAAAGCCGACCAGCAGCACGAGGCCAATCAGGATGGAGCCAACTAATGTCATGACAACGAGGTCCTTCCATAGCACACAATTGGCTGCATTTTAGCACACTGCTCGCCGCCTTCACGCCGCTACACATCCTGTCTTGAGTTCGTTTACACTAAGACATGCGCAATAAACCACCAGTATTCAATACCAAATGGTTCTATCCCGGCATGGGCGTTAAGCGCTGGCTGGTGCTGCTCCTGGTTGCGGTAACATTGGGTGCACTCGGCCTATCGTTTGTGCTTCGGGAGTTGTACACCACCGGGTTCCGGTTTCCGGCTTGGGCCTACTATGTCACCTTGCAGTTCTGGCCCCGTTGGGTCCGCGCCATCATTTTAGGTCTGCTCAGCTCGAGCCTCTTGTTTATCGCCATGCAAGGTCTGAGCCGCAGCGTGCTGTCCGCGTTACCTAGCCAAGAGCAGCCGTTTAGCTTAGCCGATATGGTGTATGAGCAGCGCCGGGGCTCGGCCGGTCCACGCGTCGTGGCCATCGGCGGTGGACACGGCTTGTCTACGCTGCTGAGCGGCATCAAGGACCATACCGCCAACATAACCGCCATCGTGAATGTGGCGGACGATGGCGGTTCATCGGGCCGGCTGCGCCGTGAGTTTGGTGTGCTGCCACCCGGCGATATTCGGCGCTGTATAGCCGCCTTAGCCGAAGAAGAGTCGCTGATGGCTCAGCTCTTTGAATATCGCTTCGGTCAAGGGGAGGGTTTGCGCGGGCATACCTTTGGCAATCTGTTTATCACGGCCCTTGACGATATTACGGGCTCATTTGATCAGGCGGTGAAGGCGGCCAGCCGCGTGCTGGCCGTGCGTGGACGAGTGCTGCCGCCCACGCTGGAAGATGTCACCTTGGTAGCCGATCTGCTTGTGCCGGCCGGCGCGGAGGCACGAACAATCCGGGGCGAGTCGTTGATTGGCAAGGGTGGCCATCCAATCCAGCGTGTTTTTCTGGATCCGCCCGATCCGCCTGCTTATCGTGATGCGGTCAAGGCGATTGAACAGGCGGACCTGATCATTCTTGGCCCGGGCAGCTTGTTTACATCGATTTTGCCGGTGCTGCTTGTGACCGGGATTCGGCATGCAATCTGTCGTTCACATGCGCTACGCGTGTATGTGTGCAACGTCGCAACCGAGCCGGGCGAGACCGACCAGTTCGGCGTGCGCGCGCATTTGGAGGCGCTCCGCGACCACGTGGGGATTGATTGTGTCGATTTAGCCCTTGCCAACAGCAATGGCGAGCCCGTCGATAATTTCGCGCCTGAATGGCAGGGCCGTACGCAGATTGTGCCGCTGGATGTCGAGGACGGCGCGTTCAACGTCGTCGCGGCCGATATCATCAACCCGGCCAACCCGCTGCGTCATGATCCGCGAAAGCTGGCACGGGAATTGATGCGGCTGCTCCGCGAACGCCGTGGCTAAGGCCGGGGCGCGGAAAGCAAAGGTTTGGCAGGGCACGTTTGTGTGGGGCACGAGCCACAAGCCGCTTCGTTGCGCATATGCGGGAATGTGCTATGCTTGAACGTAGGGAGCAAACAGATGGGCGTGCGGAGCAGCCCGTTTGAAGTGCTGAAACACGGTAGCTACAAGGAGCGATGAAGATGGCACGAGTTGCAATCAACGGCTTTGGACGCATTGGTCGTCAAGTGTTCAAGGCGATTTTGGAGCGCTATCCCGACGAGATTGAAGTCGTCGCGGTTAACGATTTGACCGATAACGAAACACTGGCTCATATGCTGCGCTACGACAGCACCTATGGCCAGTTCGAGGGCGAGGTCGAGGCGACGGAAAACCAGTTCATCGTCACGATTGGCGACCAGCGCATGGAAATCCGGGCATTGGCCGAGCGCGATCCGGCCAATTTGCCCTGGGGCGACCTCAACGTCGATATCGTGATCGAGTCGACCGGTCGCTTCACCGACGCGGAAAAGGCGCGGGCCCATATCACCGCTGGCTGCAAGAAGGTAATTATTAGTGCGCCGGCCAAAGGCGAGGATATTACCATTTGCCTGGGCGTCAACGACGATCAGTACAATCCCGAGCAGCACAACATCATTTCCAATGCCAGCTGCACCACCAACTGCTTGGCCCCGGTGGCCAAGGTGCTGCAGGATCGCTTCGGCATCAACCGCGGCCTGATGACCACTGTGCACTCGTACACGATGGACCAGAACCTTCAGGATAACATCCACAAGGATCTGCGCCGGGCGCGGGCTGCGGCGATGAACATTGTGCCAACCACCACCGGCGCGGCCAAGGCTGTGGCTTTGGTTATTCCGGAGCTGAAGGGCAAGTTCGACGGCTACGCCCTGCGGGTGCCGACGCCAACCGTGTCGATCGTCGACTTTGTGGTCGAGCTGGCGCGGCCGGCTTCGGTCGAAGAAGTGAACGGGGCGTTCCGCGAGGCGGCCGACGGCGACATGGAAGGCATCCTGGGAGTGTCGGACGAGCCGCTGGTCTCCAGCGACTACATCGGCACCGAGTACAGCACCATCGTTGACGCGGAGCTGACGATGGCGATGGGCGACAACCTGTTCAAAGTCGTCGCGTGGTACGACAACGAGTGGGGCTACAGCTGCCGGGTTGCCGATCTCGCCGCGCTGATGGGCGAG
>JADDQF010000092.1:0-8483 GCA_016781505.1 bacterium | reverse complement strand
ATGCCTGATCCTTTTCTTTCCGTAGCGATTATCGCCCGCGACGAAGAACGGCATATCGGGGCGGCGCTCCAATCTGCGGCGGCCATTGCCGACGAGCTGGTTGTGCTGCTTGATCCACGCACGGCGGATCGCAGCGCGGAGATTGCTGCCCAACACGGTGCCGTGGTGCGCTACCATCCGTTCAGCTCGTTTTCCAACCAACGCAATCACGCGCTCGGTCTGTGCCGCGGGGCCTGGGTTTTGTTTCTGGACGCCGACGAGCGTTTGTCGGCTGAGCTGGTGGCCGAGCTGGATCAGTGGCGGACTGAGGGCGGAGTGAATTTTGCCGGATATTCGATGCCGCGCTATAACCTGTATTTCGGACGGGCCTTGCAAGGCGGCGGCTGGTATCCGGATCGGCAGCTGCGGTTGCTCCGGCGCACCCAGGCCCACTATGACGAGGCGCGGCTGGTGCATGAATTAGTGCAGCTGGATGGGTCCGCAGGGCAGCTCCGCCAGCATTTGCTGCACATCAACATCGAGCACTGGGCTGAATTGCACGAGAAACAGCGCCGTTATGCCATTGCCGAGGCCCAAACTTTGGTTCGAGCCGGCAGGTGGGCAAAGTGGCGCAACTTGGTCCTGCAGCCGGCCCGCGAGGTTTGGCGGCGCTTTGTGACCTGGCGGGGCTATCGCGATGGCGCGTTGGGCCTCGCGCTTGCGCTCACGATGGGCTATTATGAGCTCGTCAAGTATGTGCATTTGAAAGCACTCGCCCGAGTACGTTCGCATGACCGAGTTTGAAGGTGGAATGAAACAACCTGCGCCCCAGGTGGTTGATCTTGCCATCGTCGTTGTCTCGTACAACGTGCGCGATCTGCTCCGTCGCTGCCTTCAGTCCATTTTAGCTGCACTGGCTCAACTCCAGCGGCAAAGCTACATCTTGGTCGTGGATAACGCGTCGCAGGACGGGTCGGCGGAGATGGTGCAACGTGAGTTTCCTGGTGTCGGACTGATCGCCCTGCCAACCAATCGCGGTTTTGCCGCCGGCAACAATGTCGGCCTCCGCTGGCTGCAGCAGCAACGGCAGGATAGCCAGTGGGCAGCGATAAATGTCCCAACGTTTGGTCCGCGCCCGCGCTATGTGCTGCTGCTCAATCCCGACACCGAAGTTGTCGGCGATGCGTTAGCAGTATTGGTTGGCTACCTTGAGCAGCATCCCGACGTGGCGGTTGGGGGGCCGCAGCTGCGCTACGGCGATGGCACCCTGCAGTCGTCGCGCCGGCGCTTGCCCACCGTTGGGACGCTGTTCTGGGAAAGCACGCTGCTGGAGCAATGGTGGCCCCGCAATCCCTGGGCGCGGCGCTATCGCTACGCGGATAGCTCGCAGCTCACGGCACAGCAGGTCGAGTGGCTGGTGGGCGCGGCGCTGCTGGTACGTTCCGCTGCGATTGAACGCGCGGGTCTGTTAGACGAACGCTTTTTCATGTACTCCGAAGAGTTGGAATGGCAAGCACGGCTTGCACAGCACGGCCGCATCGTGTATCTGCCGGATGCCGTGATTGTTCATCACGAGGGCAAGAGCAGCGAGCAAAACCTGGCACGCCGCCATATCAATTTTAATCGCTCCAAGCTGCGGTATGCTCGGCTGCGCTGGGGCCGGGGTGTAGCAGCCCTGCTGCGTTGCTTTTTGCTGCTGAGCTATGTGGTGCAAGCCGGCATCGAAGCCGCTAAATGGCTCCTGGGGCATCGGCGCGCGCTTCGGCGGCAACGACTCGGGCAGTATGGCACGATCTTGCGCTCCGGCTTGTAACCGGGTACGCTTGGAAGCACTTGAACGCTGTTTAGGCGACTCGCCAGGTGCAGGCGGGATGTTGCCCGTAGGCTGTATTCGGCGATAATGGGTCGCTCGCGGTTTGACAATATGTCATGCTGCTGCTATACTAACCAACCGCTAGACGATCTGGCAGTGTAGTCATTTCAGAAAAATAGCGTTTTGTTGCCAGACCCCACTTAACCCGCAGCGGCTATGTCCACAGGCGACGAGCGCGTGCTGCGAACGAAGACAGGGTCTGCGCGCTTTTTTGTGTTAAACAACCTTTGTTTTGGTTGCCCTCGGGCAAACCGTGCTCGCAGGGCGCCCGCCAACGTGCGGGCTGTGCTCAGGAGGAAACATGCCAACAATCAACCAGCTTGTACGCAAGCCTCGCAAGCCCGTCGTCGGCAAGACGAAGGCTCCGGCGCTGCGCTTCAAGCTCACTCGTGGCCGACTGATCCGTGGCAAGGGCGCACCCCAGAAGCGCGGTGTGTGTACCCAGGTCCGTACGATGACGCCAAAGAAGCCGAACTCGGCGTTGCGCAAGGTAGCGCGTGTGCGGCTGTCAAACGGGATCGAGGTAACAGCGTATATTCCCGGTGAGGGTCACAACCTGCAGGAGCACTCGGTCGTGCTGATCCGCGGCGGGCGTGTCAAGGACCTGCCCGGCGTGCGCTACCATATCGTGCGCGGCACGTTGGATGCGCAGGGCGTTAACAACCGCAAGCAGGGTCGCTCGAAGTACGGCACCAAGAAGAACGCTCCGGCCACCGGTAAGAAGAGGTAGTTGAGATGCCACGACGAGGTAAGTACAAGAAGCGCCTGATCCCGGCGGATGTGCGCTTCAACAATGTCCAGATTCAGCAGTTCGTCAACAAAGTGATGCTCAGCGGCAAAAAGGCGATTGCCGAGAAGATCGTGTACGGCGCTTTGGAGAACGCTGCCGAGCGACTGGGGCGCCAGCCCTTGGAAGTGTTCGAGACCGCGCTGCGCAACGCCGCTCCCACGGTGCGTGTGGTGCCCAAGCGCGTTGGCGGCGCTACCTACCAGGTACCCGTCGAGATCAAGGGTGATATGCGAATGTCGATGGCGATGCGCTGGATTATCCAGTCGGCGCGGGGTCGTCAGGGTCGCCCGATGGTCGAGCGACTGCAGGCCGAGCTGATGGATGCGTTCAACAACACCGGCGCGTCCGTTCGGCGCCGTGAAGAGACGCACCGCATGGCTGAGGCGAACCGCGCGTTCTCGCACTACGCACGCTAAGCTTTTTTGTTCGGCGCGAAGGGGCTTGACTTCACATAAGTTAAGCCCCTTTGTGTGTCTATCTCTGATCGAGTTACCGCCTCTGCCTCATCCTGCGAGGTTTAAGGATGAGAATAACGCTTAACATAAAGAAATTTGGTAGAATATAAGGCGGTAAATACAGAAAGTCTTGCCGAAGCTGCTTCGCAAGCATGGAGAGTTTTGAATGCCACGGTCAGTACCATTAAACCTGTATCGCAATATTGGCATTATCGCGCACATCGACGCAGGTAAGACCACCACGACCGAGCGCGTGCTGTACTACACCGGCCGAACCTACAAGATCGGCGAGGTGCATGAGGGCACGGCCACGATGGACTTTATGCCGCAGGAGCGCGAGCGCGGTATTACCATTCAGTCGGCGGCGACGACCGCTGAGTGGAAGGGCCATCGGATCAACATTATCGATACGCCCGGCCACGTCGACTTCACCGCCGAGGTGGAGCGCTCGCTGCGCGTGCTCGACGGCGGCGTGGTCGTGTTCGACGCTGTTGCCGGCGTGGAGCCGCAGTCGGAGACGGTGTGGCGTCAGGCCGATAAGTATAAAGTTCCGCGCATCTGCTTCGTCAACAAGATGGACCGCATGGGCGCGAACTTCGACCGCACGGTCGAGATGATCGTCAGCCGCCTGGGCGCAAGGCCGGTGCCGGTGCAGCTGCCGATCGGCTCGGAAGATCAGTTCCGCGGCATCATCGACCTGATGAACAACAACGCGGTCATCTACAAAGACGACCTCGGCAAGGATCAGGAAATTGTCGAGATTCCGGCAGAGCTGGCCGATAAGGCCGCTACGATGCGCGCTAACCTGGTCGAGGCAATTGCCGAAACCAATGACGAGCTGACGCTGCTGTATCTTGAAGGCGAAGAGATTGGCACCGAGGAGCTGAAGAGCGCGCTGCGGCAGGCCACCATCGAGAACAAGCTGGTGCCCGTGCTTTGCGGCTCGGCGCTGAAGAACAAGGGTGTGCAGCGCATGCTCGACGCCGTTGTCGACTACCTGCCGTCGCCACTAGATGTGCCGGCAATGCAGGCAGTTGCGCCGGGCGCTACTGTCGATGACGAAGATGTCGAGTTCATCACCCGTGAGCCGAACGACGATCAGCCCTTCTCGGCGCTGGTCTTCAAGATCGTGGCCGACGCGTTCGTGGGTAAGCTCGCGTACTTCCGCGTCTACTCCGGCAAAATCGAGGCCGGCTCGTATGTGCTGAACTCGACCAAGGTCCAGAAGGAGCGGATCGGTCGTCTGCTGCAGATGCACGCGAACCACCGCGAAGAGATCAAGGAAGTGTTCGCAGGCGATATTGCCGCGATGGTGGGTCCAAAGCAGACCTTTACCGGCGATACGATCTGCGATCCAACCGAGCCGGTGGTGCTTGAAACGATTAAGTTCCCCGAGCCGGTGATCCACGTCGCGGTCGAGCCCAAGACCAAGGCCGACCAGGACAAGATGGGCTTGGCGCTGGCGAAGCTCGCGGAAGAAGATCCGACGTTTCGTCTGCGCACGGACCAGGAGACTGGCCAGACCATCATCGGCGGCATGGGCGAGCTGCACCTTGAGGTGATCGTTGACCGCATGATGCGCGAGTTCAAGGTCGAGGCCAACGTTGGTAAGCCGCAGGTGGCCTACCGCGAAAGCATCTCGCAGCCGAGCGATATCGACTCGAAGTTTGTCCGGCAGTCCGGTGGTAAGGGCCAGTACGGGCATGTCAAGGTCCGCTTCGAGCCCAAGGAGCAGGGCACCGGCTTCGAGTTTGTGAACGCGACCGTCGGCGGCACCGTGCCGAAGGAGTACGTCCCAGCGGTTGAGCAGGGCATTCGCGAGGCGATGGAGACCGGCGTGGTCGCCGGCTATCCTGTGGTCGACGTGCGGGCCACGCTGTATGACGGCTCGTTCCACGAGGTTGACTCGTCGGAAATGGCCTTCAAGATCGCCGCGTCGATGGCGCTCAAGGACGGCGTGCGCAAGGGCCGTCCGCAGATCCTGGAGCCGATCATGAAGGTCGAGGTTACCGTGCCGGAAGACTTCATGGGCTCGGTCCTGGGTGACCTCAACAGCCGGCGTGGCCGCGTCGAAGGCATGGACGCCCGCGGCAACGCCCAGGTGATCCGCGCGCATGTGCCGCTGTCGAACATGTTCGGCTACGCGACCGACCTACGCTCGATGACCTCGGGCCGCGCGAATTACTCGATGGAGTTCGCCTACTACGAGGCGCTGCCCAACAGCTTGGCTGAAGAAATCATGGCCAAGAGCAAGGGCCCGGCCCGCTAAGCGAACCCGCTGTCAGCACAAGGGGCAGTCTCACGCTGTGAGGCTGCCCCTGTTGTTTTGTCTGTTGCTTTATCAAGCAGTCCTTACGTCTTGCTGGCGAACTTCGCCGGCTCCTGCTGATAAAAGATCTCGTACAGCATCAGCACCGCCGCATTGCCTACGTTCAACGAGTCCATCTTGCCGCTCATCGGGATCGACACGCTGAAATCTTGCGCCTCGTACCACGGCCGCATGATGCCGTACCGTTCGCTGCCCATCACGATGGCCACCCGTCCGCGATAGTCGGCTTCGCGGTAGCTCAGCGGCGCGTCCGTATCGGTCGTGACGATTTTGAAATCGTGCGCCTTGAGCCAGGCGGCCGCCTCGTCGATCTGGGCTTCAATCGTCGGCAAAGTAAAGGCCGAGCCCATGCTGGAATGGAGCAGCTTGGGGTGCGACAAGCGGGTCCGGCGATTCGTGACGATAATGCCGTGCGCGCCCACGGCATCCGCGCAGCGAATGATCGTGCCGACGTTGCCGGGTATCTCCAAGCCATCCAGCACAACTACCCGGTTGTGTGGGGCAAGCTTGATGTCGTCCCAGGTGAAGCGCGGCAGCTGCACAATGCCCGCCAAGCCATCCGGCTGCTCTTTGTCGGTCAGCCGTGCCATCACCTTCTCGCTTACAACATACGAGTGCGCGCCCGAGTCCATGATCCGCTGAGCGAGGTTCTGCCCGGCCTCGCCGCGCAGCTGCTCTGGACAGACGAAAAACGCCCGGATTTCGAGCTGTTCGTTGAGCGCGAGCGATAGCTCCCACAGGCCTTCCAGGCAGGCCAGGTTTTCGGGATTGGACTTGGTGTTGTTTTTGATCGTTAGGTATTGTTTGACCCGTGGATGCTGAATGCCGGCAGCCACAAGTTGGGCAAAGCTCATCATGTCACTCCCAAAGCTATGTGCGCTGGCGGAGCACTTCGTAGACCAAGAGTGCCGTGGCAGTGGCAACGTTGAGCGAATTGACACGGCCAACCATCGGAATGCGGACTTGTATATCGGCCTCGGCAAGCAAGGTGTCGCTCAAGCCATACTTTTCTTCGCCTACCGCAATCGCCACCGGCCCGCGAAAATCAGCCGCGGTATAGCTGGTCGTTGCTTGCGGTGTCGCAGCGACAATTTGGAGCTTGCGCTCGCGCAGCCAGCTCAGAACCTCCCTGCTCTCGGCGGCTGCGACAGGTACGCTAAACAGCGCTCCTTTGCTCGCACGCACAATATTCGGATTGCTCCAATCGGTGTTCGGCGCTGCGGCAATCACGGCCGCAACACCCGCAGCATCCGCGGTTCGCAGCATCGCTCCCAGGTTGCCCGGCTTCTCGATCGCTTCAGCCACGATCACCAGCGGGTTCGCTGCCAGCTGCAGCGTGTGGAGCCGCGTATCCAATAGTGGAAACGTTGCCAGCCAGCCGTCCGGACCGTCACGGTAGGCCATTTTGGCGAAGACCGGCTCGCTGACTTCGATAATATCTGCGCCGGCCGCCTGTGCCTGCTCGACCAGGTACATTTGCTCGGGGCTGCGAAAGAGTTGGGGGCAGAAGAACAGCGTGATCGGCCTTGCTCCGCTCATGAGCGCCAGGGATAGCTCCTCGAAGCCCTCCACGCGCATCAAGCCGGAGCGATCCCGCTCGCGTCGGTCGCGCAGCGCAACCACCTGTTTGACCTTGGGATTTTGTAAGCTAGTAATCAACATAGGTCTGCTGCCATGGTCCACACGCGGCAAGTCCACCCCCGGTTATTCAGCCGACCAGCGGGCAAAGATGGCGGTCGACAGCAGCCGGCCGGTACGCTGCTCAGCGATCACCGCTTCGCCACCTTCCAGCCCGCCGCCAAAATCCGCGACCATCTCGCTCAGCAGGTAATACAGGCTTAGGGCCGAGAAACGAATCGCATAAGCTGTCAACACCACGAAAAGCGGCTCGGCGCTCATCAGCTCGCGACAAGCTCCAAGGAGCTCGGGTAACGACTCGTCAATCCGCCAGATTTCGCCTTTTGGGCCCCGGCCAAATGGTGGCGGATCGATGATGAAACCGTCGTATTGCGCGCCGCGCCGGACCTCGCGCTGAACAAATTTGAGGGCATCATCCAAGATCCAGCGAATCGGCCGGTCCTCCAGCCCCGACAACGCTTGATTTTCGCGCGCCCAGCCAATCGTTTTTTTGGACGCGTCGACATGGGTCACGCTTGCGCCGGCACTGGCCGCGGCGAGCGAGGCAATCCCGGTGTAGCCAAACAGATTCAGAACCCGCGCCGGCCGGCGTGAAGCTTCAATGCGGCTACGAACCCAGTCCCACTGGTTGGCCTGCTCCGGAAAAACGCCCATATGGCGAAAGGGTGTGGGCTGAGCCCAGAACGAAAGCCCTTTGTAGTGCATCACCCATTGCGGCTCGATCGGGCGATTGAAGGCCCAACGTCCCCCTTCGGCATCGGCATCCGCCCGAAACGTGGCGTCTGCGCGCCGCCACTCCCGTTCGCCCAACGTCGGCTGCCAGATCGCCTGCGGCTCGGGGCGGACAAAGCGGTACGGGCCGAAGCGCTCCAGCTTCGCGCCGGCGCCGCTGTCGATCAGCTCGTAGTCGGTCCAATCCGGCGAGCTGAGCAGTACAAATTCTGGCTGGTATGATCCTGGCATAATTGCTTGATCGCCCGGTTGGCGGCGACGATCTTCCTTGTTACAGCGTGGATTGTGGTCACATCAACGCAAGCACGCACCTTAAGTGAGTATGTTGCTACCATAGGCTGTGCCACCAACCGCCAAGTTGGAGGAGATCAATCTGTTTTAGCCCAGATCATGCGCGGTGTGCTTTACATAGCGCTAAAGTATGGTATAATCTCGCCTTGTACCGGGGGGCCAGCGCCCCTCGTTGTTACGCCAGTTGCGCCGCCCGGTTGCGGGTGTGTCCAGGAATAGGGAGTTTAGGTCCGGCCAGGCCGGGAACCAACGCCCTGTTCCTATCGCATTGTCTAAAGCTTTAGGTATCGTTTGTAGCAGGAGGATCGCTACAGTATGGCACGGCAAAAGTTCGAGCGAACCAAACCGCATTTGAACGTGGGCACGATCGGTCACGTCGACCATGGCAAGACCACG
>JADDQF010000009.1 GCA_016781505.1 bacterium | reverse complement strand
GGCAGGCGTCGCTCCTTGATGAGCTAGAACTTTGATGCACGCAAGGATCATGCAATGACACCAGGCTTTGCGTTGCCGGCCGACCTGCAAGCAAGGCGGCTTGAGCGCTGGCAGCAAACACCAACCACACGAATACCAGACGCTGACGCCGCGGCGCTGCTGATCAAACGGTTAGGGCTGGTCACGCTCTATGCGGTGTCGCCCGAAATTCCTAACCTGTTTCATGCTTATGTCGGCGATCCCCAAGCGAAACCAGCCGCGGAGTGGGAGAGTCCATCCGGCGAGGTGTACGGCTGGCGCTGGGCGCTAGGCCGGCAGGAGGCCGCCTTCTACACGGCAATCGTGCGGAGCCGACCAACCTGGGTTAGCTGGACGCTGCTGCCGGCGCTGCTGCGGCTGCGGGGCCCGCTACAAACACCCGAGGAGCTGTACCGTGCCGGCGAGCTATCCGACAATGCCCAGCGTGTCGCGCAAGCGCTGGCTGCGTCGGGAGGCGTACTGAGTACAGGCGAGCTGCGCCAACAAGCGGGCTTTCCCACGGGCAAGTCCCAGCGCGCAGCCTACCTCAAAGCGGTCGAAGAGCTTGATACCCGGCTGATGCTGGCCAAAGTCTTTGCCCAGGATGACACGGATATGCGCCATGCCCTGGTCGCAACGCGCTACCCCGACGCTGTCGCGGCAGCCGAAGCGCTGACAATGGACGCAGCACTCGACCAGCTCTTGCAGGTGTACCTGCCGGCCGCGGTCTATGCGGCGCCCGTGGTTCTAGCCAAGCATGTCAAGCTGCCGGAACGCCTGCTGCAAGCCAGGCTGGAACGCCTCGTCGAGACCGGCACTGTTACCGCCATGCCACTTCCGGGATACAAGGGCACGTGCTATGTGTGGCAAGGCTAACGGGCCAGGAACTCAGCGGTGCGTAACACTACCTTTCCGGTAGCGACGTACGGCCAACCAGGACGTCGGTCATCCGCGCGACCCGGACCATCGCGGCCACATCGTGCACCCGCACAATATCCGCGCCCGCCTGAATGCCGAGCGCAACGCTCGCGGCGGTGCCTTCGACCCGCTCCTTGGGCGGGAGGCCGCCAAGCGCCAAACCGATAAATGATTTGCGCGAGGTTGCGAGCAGCAGGGGATAGCCCAGCGCGGTAAATTCCCGCAGCCGACGCAGCACCGCGACGTTCTGTACCGGCGTTTTGCCGAAGCCAATACCCGGATCGATGACGATCTGTTCCGGACGGATACCCTGCTGCAGGCCAAACGCAATGTTCTCGCGCAGCTCGCGGACAATATCGGCCACGAGATCGTCGTACTGCACCTGGGCGTAATGACCGCCAATGGTCCCGACACTGGCTGCAGCCCGACGGTTATGCATGATCACCACGGGTACGCCGCGCTCGGCCACCAGCTGGACCATCGGCTGATCCCAGCCGCCGTCAGGCAGGCGCAGCCCCCACACGTCGTTCACGATGTCAGCGCCCGCATCCAGAGCTGCCGCGGCAACCTCGGCTTTCCAGGTGTCAATCGAGAGCGGTACGTCGAGCTCCCGTCGCAATGCCTCAATCACGGGCACCACCCGGGCGCGCTCCTCCGCGGCCCCTACCGACGCCGCACCCGGCCGAGTTGACTCGCCGCCCACATCCAGAATGTCGGCACCAGCCGCAACGAAGGCGCGGCCTTGCGCGACAGCGCGCTCCACCATGTCGGCCGCAGCGGCGTTTAACCCATCACCCGAAAAGGAGTCGGGCGTGGTGTTCAGAATGCCCATGATGTAGGTGCGCGCGCCCCAACGCAGCGTATGGCCGCGCACCGTGAGCGCACCACGATTTGGCTGCTGGATCACAGGCTCCACCATCATGCCTCCCCAACCTGCGTGCACTGTTTAGGTAGCGCGCCGCACCCGGCGAGGCAGCAGCCGGCGCAATCGCCCCGGAGCGGCGCTTTTTGCCCCAATCTCGCGGACCAGCTGCCGCTCAACTCGCTCGAACTGCGCCTTTTCCTGCTTCAACATACGGGTGCGCTCATCCTGCATGTTCTGCTTTTCAGCCTGATACGAGCGAATAAAGACAAAGAGCAGAGCCGGCACAGCGATCGGCGCCCACGGGCCGAGCTCCGTGGCTTGGCGCAAAAACGTTTCAACCTGATGGCGCAGACCACGGATCAAAGTAATTCGGCCGACAATCGTGCGGTTCATAGCAGCTCCGTTGGCTAGCAGGTATATTCGGCGTCAGGTCCGCTTGATATAGCAGTCATTATACCCCGATGCTCAATCCATCCATACAAGGACCGCGGGAAATGCGTCTGCGCGGCTCAAAGTTGACATGCTCAGGCCCGTGTCTAGCCCATCAGTCCCATACCTTCTTGGTACCTTGACGCGTTTGGTATAGTAGAACTATTCTCCTATCAGCATATAGCTCTTGCATTCAAAGGAGAGCCGAGTGACCGCCTTGTTTTTTGCACTATTTGTTCGTCTGTCGGAAACAAAGCTCTCTTTGCAGCGGCGGGCTGCAGCGCAAGGGCTGGTAGAATATGCCCTTATATTGGCATTTGTTGTGATTGTTGTGGTTGGTATTTTGGCTATTATTGGCAAAACGACATGTGCCTTGTGGTACGACGAAATTTACAAAAAGATGTTTGTGGATGGTTCCACTCCCGGACCCTCCGCAGGCACATGTCCTAGCTAAACTTGTATCATTCGTGAGGGATCGTTTACCGCCCGATCAGCTAGCGCGGATCGGGCGGTTGTGTTACCCCTTGGAGCGCAGCAGGCGCTACCGGCACGGCGCGTATGGTGTGTTCGTTGCGAAAGCTGACCAGTCCCGGCGGCCCTCCGGGTATCTTGCGCACATGCCGCCGCTGGGTCACAATCACCTCGGCCGAGGTGGAATTGCGCGCGGCCGAAAAATGCGCCGCCAAGCCGGCCGCTTCGTCCACCGTGCGCTGCGGCACATCACCCGCGGCCTGCACCACCACATGCGCGCCCGGCATATCCCGTACATGCAGCCATAGATCGTCGGGGCGGGCAAGCCGAAAGGTGACCTCGTCATTCTGGCCCGCCGAGCGGCCAACCAAGATCGCCAAGCCATCGCTTGATTGCAGGCGCAGCGGCGCTCCCCGAGGGCCGCGCATCTGGGCCTTGCCGCCGCTCGGCTTGACCAAGCCCTGCTCCTGCACCTCGCGCTCGATAGCGGCAATCGCTTCGTAGCTATCGGCCAGATCCAGCAGCGTCAACGTTTCATCAAGATAGCGCAGCTGCCCGTCCGCCGCGGCCAGGCGCTCGGGAACGCCCGCGAGCGCGCCCTTGGCCTTGTCATACTCGCGAAAGCGGGCCTGAGCGTTTTCGACCGGCGTTTTATGGGGATCGAGCTTGATCGTCTCCCCCTCCACTTGCAGCGTCGTCTGGCCGGGCTCAAGCGTATGGAGATAACCAAAGATCATCTCGCCTTCCCAGCGCAGCCGATCCAGTGCAGCGGCCCGTTCCAGCTCACGGCTGAGCGCGTCATGCTGGCGCTGCAGCCGCTCGCGCACATCCAGCAGTCGCTGGCGCAGGGCTTCCCGGCGTTGGGCATGGGCCGTGATCTGGTCGGAGCTGGCGTAAAAGGCTTCAAGCGCCGCGCTGATGCTGCTCACCGGTTGGACATGGGGATACTGCGTCATCAAATAGGGCGCAAAGGCCGTCGGCTGATCGTCCGCATAGGCCAGCGAGGGGGCGAACGGCTCGGTCCACAGCCCGCGCAGCGCGGCTGCAATCGCCTCAAAGGGCAGTGTCGGGCTGAGCTCCGCCTTGGGCTGCCCCGTGGCGCGCATGATTGCCTCACGGGCCTGCTGCGGCGACACTCCGGCATACGCCCCAATGATCGCCTTGCCGAGGTCGCGCTCAGTCTGGCCAGCGGTCTCTTGCAACAAAACGGCAATGCCGTTCGCCGTTACCGTGCGCGGATCACGCCGATCAAGCTGCCGTGGAGGCGCAACGTACACCTCGCGTGGCATGATCGTGCGCCGGTTGCCTTCGGCCGGAATGCGCTTGACCGCGTCCAGAATCAGGTTATCGTCGTCGACCAGAATGATGTTGGAGCGCTGGCCCATGACCTCAAAGACCAGCTCGCAGCGCTGCTCGGCGTCAACGTCGTCGTCATCCGGCTCGGCCCCCCCATCGTCCTTGCGTACAGGTGGATGTTTGATTATACTCAGCACCAACACCCGCTCGAGCGGCGGCTGCTCAATCGTGCTGACGATGCCGTTGCGGACATATTTGCGCAACAACAGCGAGAGCGGTGTTTCACGTTCCACCCCGCGTGTGGGCTTGGCCGTGATCAAATGCAGCCGGGCATTGCGTGGATCAGCCGACGCCGCAAGCTGCCAGCGTTTACCAGCGTGATACACTTCCATGCCGATGCTCAGCGGTGAGGTCAGCAGAACACGCTGAATGCGTCCGCCGACGATGGTCCGGCGTAGTTCGTCGGCAACCGCGGCTAAGGTGAGCGCGTCAAAGTTCATACATCGTTCCTGGTTCCTCGTTCCCCGTAGCAAACGAGGTGCTAGAACCTCTATTCTACGCAAGGATGCAGCAGAATGCCAATTGGTGAGGCGCGAATGAACGGGGAACGCAGCGATTTGAACCCGATTATTTACGGTCGGCCACCCGAACCGCTTTTGGTCGTGCTGTCAGGGCCGTCCGGCGTGGGCAAGGATAGCGCGCTCATGCGGATGCGCGAGCTGGGCTTTCCGTTCCACTTCGTCGTGACCGCCACTGACCGGCCGCAGCGTCCGGGCGAGATCGATGGCGTCGATTATCATTTTGTGTCGACGGCGCGCTTTGAGCAGATGATCGCGGATCAAGAGCTGCTCGAATGGGCGCGCGTCTACAATGACTACAAAGGCATTCCCAAGTGGGACGTGCGCAACGCGCTCAACAGCGGCCGCGACGTGATCCTGCGGATCGACGTGCAGGGTGTCGCAACCATCAAAAAGCTAGCACCGGCCGCCCTGACCATTTTTATGGCGCCCAGCAGCTTCGAAGAACTGCATGATCGCCTTAAGACGCGCCGCACCGACGCGCCGCACCAGATCGAAGAACGCCTGGCCAAGGCCGCAAGCGAGATGGAGCAGATCCATCTGTTCGATTATGTCGTCGTCAATCCAGCCGCCCAACTCGACACCGCCGTCGGCCAGATTCGGTCGATTATTTTTGCTGAAAAACAGCGCGTGCGGCCACGTCGGGTTCAACTCTGAACGCCCAATGACGCTCTCGCCCTCGGTGCAATCCCGCCGCGATGAACTTGTTACCCTAGGCCGTGAGGCGCTGCTGGCTGGCGATAAACAGCAAGCCCAAGCTTTGCTTAACCGGGCGGTTGAGCTTGATCCCCACAGCGAAGAGGCCTGGATATGGCTGAGTGGCACGCACGCCGACCCCGAGGCGATGGAGTATTGTCTCCAGCAGGTTTTAGCGCTTAATCCTCACAACCAACAAGCTCAGGATGGCCTTCAGTGGCTTGCCCAAACGCATGGCGTAGGTGTGGCGCATAGCAAAGATATGCCAGATGCCGTGCCAATCCAGCCAGCTATCGCATTTCATGCGCCATCCGACGAGCGCACGATCGGCGTGCTGCTTGAGGCCGCGCTGCATCCATTCGCCGTGGGCAGCTTGCTGGGCCTGTTACGGCTTGTCAGCTGGCTGCGGCCCACCACGTTGGTATTGCTCCGCACCGATGCCGGGCCGCTTGGCCTGAGCAGCTCAGCAGGCGTTGCGCTGATTACGGCGCTGACACATGGCGCTGGGCTATTGTTGGTTTGGTTGTGGCTGGGCTTCCAGCTCAGCCGTCTGCGCGTAAAAGGGCGCGGCGATCGTTTTGATAGCTTGGTGCGCCTGGGACAGGTGTGGATACCGGGCTACCTGTGGGTTGGAGCACTCCTGGTAGCAATAGCTGGCCTAGGGCTAGGACCCGGACCATGGCGCGTTATCGTGGGGCTGTGTTCCATCCTGTTGGTGATAGGGGCAGCGCTGATCATCGGCCGGCTGTGGCGTCTGCTTGATCGTTTGGCCGTTCCCTATGGCCGACGCGGCACCAACCGAGCGTGGCTCGTCTTTACGCTGCTTGTTGGAGCATTGCTGGGCCTGGGCTTGGCAGGCGTTGTGAGCGCAGCTGTGCTTGGCTAGCCGCGCCCTAAATTCCGCGCCACAGCCGGCGTATCGGCCGCATTGGGGCAAGGTACTTTTTATGCAGATGCCTCGCCGCCTTGCCCGCTATTATCCGCGCCGCTGATGTCGATTCCCATTGGACCAGGCGGATCGGCGCCCACCTCACTGGCCGCATCCAGATCCACCTCCGCGCTATGCTGCTCAAGCCCACCGTAGTCATGCGTCGCACTGCCGCCGGGTGTCCCTATCGCTCCCGTCAGCTCCCCTGCAGCCTCGTCGTCGCCAATGTTCTGCCCTTGATCGCCACGTTCCATGCGGACTCCTTGCATTTCGCACTGCCAACGCAAGCCATGGATCAGGAAATGCCCTAAAACGCCCGTGTTGTCGGCTGACAACACGGGCGTTCACGTTACTCAACCACCGGATCCGGATTTGGCCGGCGACGGCGCAGCAACCCACGCCGCTTCGGCTTGTTCTCGGACATATCGCGCAGGGTGCTCAGATCCTCGATGCGCTCCGTAAACAGAACGCCGTCGATATGGTCGATCTCGTGCTGAGCGATGCGGCCGACCCGGTAGCCCTTGGCGTCAACCTTTTTGAGCCGATGCTCTTTGCCGTGTACGTCCTGATATTTGATCGTTACCCAATCCGGCCGCGGAATATCGCCGTACCACCCCGGCAGCGACAGGCAGCCTTCCAGCATGGTGAAACGTTCCGTGCTGGCTTCAATAATTTCGGGATTAACCATGACGAAGAGTTTGGCTGGCTCGACTTCAAGGAGCGTGCCGTCTTCCTGCTCTTCTTCAATCGCAGGCTGCTCAACGACCACAACCCGCCGCAACACACCAATCTGGGGCGCGGCTAGACCAACGCCGTTGTGCTCGCGCATGGTGTCGATCATATCCTGGACCAGCGTCTGCAGCCCTTTGTCGAACTGCTTGACGCGCACGGCTTTGGCCTTCAAGACCTTTTTTTCTTCTTCGTTGTCGATTTTATACACATGTTGCACGGCCATGCTCATACCTCAAACCGTAGCTATCAGCCGCTCCCATACGGTCACTGCCGCCCGAAGCCACGTCCTAGCTGCTACGTGTAGTTGTTTCATCGTTGCAAAATTATAGCATGGCCGCGCGCTTACGGCTTGAGCTGGACAAGTCCCGCCTCGGTAGGCCTAAACCCACAGCCACGATAAAAGTCGCCGAGATGCGGCTCGTAATCCACATGCACCCACTCGATGCCCCGTTCACGTGCCGCCACAAGGGCGCGTGCAACGAGCTCACGTCCCAGCCCTTGCCGCTGCACCGCCGGATCGACCGTGGTATCCAGCAGAAAGGCATGTATTCCGCCATCCCACGCCAGATTAACAAAGCCTACCAAGGCTTGATCCCGATACGCACACACATAAGCCAGGCTCCGCTGCAGGATCGGCTGGAAGTCGCTGGCGGTATGGTTGGGCCAGGCCGCCGCGAACAAGCGATTCAGCTCCGCATTGGGAATCGGCGGGCTCAGCTTGTACTCGATATCGACCTTTGGATTGGGCTGATCCGCCACGATGTTTCCTCTCGCTTGCGATTACCTGCGACCGGCTGGTGGCCTTCCACGCAGAGCGCTTGCTCGCCTTGCAGACGCGCTCAATACGCTTCAAGGAGCATGGGTAGCTACAACATGCTGCCGGGATCCACGTCAACCGTCCAACCCGACAACGGGCCGAGCTCGTCGAGGAGCGGATGAATATCGGGCGCACGCACCAGCAGATGCCAGCGATACTTGCCGCGCATACGCTCCATAAATGCCGGCGCTGGGCCAATCACGGCTGCATCGGTGAACGAGAGCCGACCAAGCGCTACCCGCACGCGTTCGGCCAGCGCTTCCGCCGCCAGGCGCACGGTGTCGGCGTTCGGCCCGCTGGTCAAAAAGCGCACCAGCTGGGAAAAGGGCGGGTAGTGGGTATCGGCGCGAAAGGCGATCTCCTCCTGGAAGAAGCTGTGGTAATCGTGGGCAGCGGCTGCCTGCAGGGCGTAGTGGTCGGGCGTGTAGCTTTGCATGATCACCTCGCCGCCCAGATCACGGCGGCCAGCCCGGCCTGCAACCTGCGCCATTAACTGAAACGCGCGCTCCCCGGCCCTGAAATCCGGCAGATGCAGGCCGGTATCCGCCGAAACCACACCGACCAGCGTCACCAGCGGCAAATCCAGCCCCTTCGCGATCATCTGCGTCCCGACCACGATATCGGCTTCGTGGTTAAGAAACGACTGGAGCAGCCGGTCATGCGCTCCTTTACGGCCGGTCACGTCACGATCCCAGCGCAACACCCGCGCTTCCGGCCACAGCTCCTCCACCGCCGCAACCACGCGCTGTGTTCCAATGCCAAAATGACGAATCCGAGAGCTCCAGCACTCTGGACACACGGAAGGGGCAAGCTCGCGATGGCCGCAGGTGTGGCAGCGCAGCAGCTCATAGCCGGGGGAGCGCACGCCCTGGATCGGCTCATCGCCCACAATATGCACGGTGAGCGGTGATGAACAGCGTGGACAGCCGACGACGTAGCCACAGTCCCGGCACATCACAAAGGCGGCCGTGCCCCGCCGATTGAGAAAGAGCAGCGCCTGCTGCCGCTTGCGGAGCACTTGCGTCAGCGCCCGTTGCAGCGGGCGGCTGAAGATCGAGCGGTTGCCATGCTGCAATTCCAGCCGCATGTCCACGATGCGTACCGGCGGCAGCGGGATCGGCTGTGAAGCACCATTCGCTTTACGGCCAACGCGCTCGGGCAGCTCAAGCAGCGTGTACGCGCCTTCACGCGCCCGCTGGTAGCTTTCGATCGCCGGCGTGGCGCTGCCCAGAATCACCACGCTTTCGGTAAGGGCGGCCAGTTCCAGCGCCACATCGCGGGCATGATATCGCACGCCTTCCTCGTGCTTGTAGGAAGGCTCGTGCTCCTCATCTACCACGATCAGCCCCAGCTCAGGCAGCGGCGCGAAAACAGCCGAGCGCGAGCCAACCACGACCCGTGCCTCTGCCCGCCGCAACCGGCGCCATGTATCGAAGCGCTCCCCCAGGGACAGGCCGCTATGCAGCACGACCACCTGCTCGCCAAAGCGTGCCGCGAAGCGCCGCACCAGCTGAGCCGTCAGCGCAATTTCGGGCACCAGCACCAGGGCTTGCCGTCCTTGCCGCAGCGTGCGGGCGATCGCGCGCAGATACAGCTCGGTCTTGCCGCTGCCCGTGACGCCATGCAGCAGAAATACGGCGTGCTCCCGCTGCTGGACTGCATCGGTGATGGGGGCCAACACCCTGGCCTGAAGCGGGGAAAGCTCAGGCGGCACATCCGGCTTGATCGCCGCGCCATCCAATGGATTACGCACAACCTCACGCGCAGACAGCTCAACGTAGTCGCGCTCCGCCAGCTCCCGCAGCGTCATCAGCGGCAGATCACGCGCCGAAACGAGCGGCCCCGCTCCAGGCCCATTGGACGGAGCCGCCACCGCGACACGTTCCGCAATCGACTGCAACACAGCGATCCGCTTGGTGGCTCGCCCAAGCTCGGAAATAGCGTTGGGTAGGTCGGCCGGCGGCACCAGCAGCCGCACCATGCGCTCGTGTTGGGTACGCGCCTTGGGACGACTGAGCGCCGTCGCCCGTGTCAACAAGCCGCGTTCCTTGAGGGCCAGGCACAACCGCCTGAGCTCGCTCGGCGAGCCATGCAGCGCATCATGCAAAACTTTTTCGGAGGTCTCGCCGTTCCGTCGCAGATAATACAGCACGCCGCGCTCACTGGCCGGCAGCGTGCCCAGCTCGACGTGCATGCCGTGTGGCGTAGCCCGCCACGCAACTTCCGCTTCTTGCTCGGCGCCGGGAGGCAGCAGCAGCTCGAGCGCATCCCAGAGCCGGGCCCGGTAGTAGCCGTGCAGCCAGCGTGCAAGACGGAGCAGATGCGGGGGAATGGTTATGCCGGCCTCGCTCAGCTCGATGATCGGTCTAATCGTGGGCAGCTGGGGATCGTCAGCCAAGCTAGCCGGCCCTGATGGCTGCTGCTCCGGCGTGCGCTGGATATGCGGCGGGAGGCTGGTGTACAGCGCCAGCACAATGCCTTGCACCCGCTGCCGGCCAAATGGCACCCAGACCAACGCGCCCTCAACCACGGTGCTGCGCAGCTGTGCCGGAACATGGTAGGTAAAGATCGACGCCGGATTACTAAAGAGCTGCGCCCTAACAGCCACATCGGCAAAGAGTTCAGACATGTGAAGATAACAACCAAAACATTAGGTATCAGCGCCAATCAAATGACGATCTGTTACGGGAAGGGGGCAGGCCTTACGCCACGGCAACCACCCGGCCGCCAGTCATCGCCGCTAAATCTTGGAGGTCGAGGCGAAACAAGGCGTGGGGTGTACCAGCGGCGGCCCAAATTTCAGGATACTGTAGCAGGTCCTGGTCGACAAAGATCGTCAAGGGCTGCAGGTGCCCCAGTGGTAGAATACCGCCAATCGCAAAGCCGGTCTGCTCGCGCACAAATTGGGCATTGGCCTTGCCGATCGGCTCGCCCACATGCTGGCCGATCTGCGCTTCGTTGACGCGGTTCGCACCGCTGGCGATGACCAAAATCGGCTGCCCGCTCGCAACACCCCGAAACACCAGCGACTTGGCGATTTGCCCAACCGTACACCCGACGACCTCGGCGGCTTCGGCTGCGGTGCGGGTAACCTGCTCAGATTCCGTCACTTGATACGTGAAGCCACGGGCAAGCAACGCGTCCTGGACCTTTTGAGCACTCGGACTTAGCACCTGCGTCATACGCGCACCTGGCTCACGCGCTTTTGAAACAGCTGCGCCGACCATCGACCCTGCTCTGAGCGACCGCAGGGCCGAAAACCGGCGCGTTGGTAGTATGTGCACAGCGCGGCATTGTCGGCCCTGCAATCGAGGCGTAGATAATGCCGTCCTGCGCTGGCCACCTGCGCCGCGGCCCACTCCAGCATTCGTTGACCGATCCCTTGGCCGCCAACACTCCGTCGAATCGCTAACCCATGCACATACCCGGCAACGGGCGGCTGTTCACCCCAAACCGCCAGGTCGGACCATTGCAGCGTCAGGGTGCCCACCGGCTGGCCCGCCAGCATGGCGAGATACGTTTCACCCCACGCAATCCGATGCCCTACCGCGGCGATGAGCTGAGGCGGCAGCTGGCTGGGCCATTGATCGATGCCGCGCGCTTCCAACCATTGCCCGGCCTCTTCGAGCAGTGCGCAAACCACCGCCGTATCCGCGGGTTGCGCTAACACGAATTGCAGGCTATCAGACTCCATCACCTGTGGTCATCCGCTTGTATCCAGCATACCTGCGGTCTTGGAGAGCGTCAATAGCAAACGAGCCGAGCATCTAGCTGGGATGTCCTGTGTGCGTGCTTAAGCTTCCGCGGCAGCACCTTGCGCTGCCGCATCAATCCCCAGCCAGCTGGTGTAGATGCGCCGTTGCAGCTCGTCCGGCTCCCCAACAGGTTGGAGCACCAGCTTGTCCTGCGGCGCCGGCGCTAACGTGAGCTCGACGGTCCGCAGCTCATCCCGCCGAAACAGCGTAATCGTGACACGATCCCCCACCTTGCGCTCGTGCAACCGTTCGCGCAGGCTGGCCTCATTGCTGATCCGGTAGCCATCCACAGCTACCAGTTCATCATCCGCGGTCAGCCCGGCCTGGTAGGCCGGCGCATCGCGCACGACGCCGGTAACTTTGAGCAGGCCGCCTTCGCTCTTGGTGCGCAGACCTAGAGCCGGCCGCGCTCCGCCATCGGCTGCCTTGTCTTTCCAATCCCACTGCAGTTCGAGGCCAGCCGCGCCCAATGTTTCTGTGTACGGCAACTCAGCGGTGCCGCCGATGTAGCGCGCAAAGAAGTCGCCGAAGTCGTGCCCTGTGACCTCCCGGATCGCGCCCAGGTAGCCTTCCCGTTCGGGAATACCCGGCCCATCCAGCGGGTAGGCGGCATACAACTGGCGCAGCACATCGTCGAGCGAGCGCTCGTCGGCCGTCCGCCGCCGAATCTCGAGATCCAGCAGCGCGCCAACGATCGCGCCCTTGAGATAATAGGAGACCGCCGTATTCGGCGTGTTTTCGTCGGGCCGGTAAAACTTGATCCAGCTATCGAACGAAGCGCATTCCAGGCTTTGCAGCTGCCGCCCGGGCGTTGTTTGGAGCGTCACAATATCGTCGGCCAGCCGCTCAAGGTAGCGCTTGGGCGTCAACAAGCCGGACCGAACCAGCAGCAGATCCGTATAATACTCGGTGATGCCCTCCATCGCCCACAGCAGCGTCGTGTATGCTTCGCGTGTGTAGTCGAACGGTCCCAGCCCGGCAGCCCGCATCCGCTTAACGTTCCACACATGAAAAAACTCATGGCTCACCAACGTCAAAAAGCGCTCGTAGCTTTTGTCGGGCCGAAACACAAAGCGCGGCAGCAGCAGCGAGGTCGAGTTACGATGCTCCAGGCCGCCGCTGGCGTCCTTGCCGCCCAGCAGCAGAAAAAACGTATAGTGGGCGTACGGCAGGCCCCCAAACAGATCGCGCGCGGCACTCACAATCGTCCGGGTGTCGACGACCAGCCGCTGCTCGTCCTCGTTGCCTGCTCCCCAGATCACAATGCGGTGCGGCTTGCCCTCCACCTCAAAGCTTAGCGTGCGATGTGTCCCGATCTCGAACGGACTATCCACAAGCTGGTCAAAGTCGTCGGCCACGAAATAGCCTGCCCCGTCTCGATCCAGCCCCGTCGCCACCTCCCAACCAGCCGGCGGCTCGACCTCAACGGTTAGCGGCTGTTCGGTTGCGCCCACCACATACATAAACGTCGCGGCCGGGATCACATGCGCGTGGGTGTCGTCGACGTGGTTGGTCCGCACCGTTAGCTCATTGCCATAGACCCGGTAGCGCAATTGCACCTCCGTGGCACCCCTCGTCTCTACCCGCCAGGTCTGCTTGTCGAGCTTGCGCCAAGCAACCGGCTCGCCGTTGACGGTCGCCTCCACTTCCTGCACATGCCGCGCGTATTCACGAATCAGGTAGGAGCCAGGAGTCCAGGTCGGCAACACAAAATCGACAAACTCACCTGACGCAGCTGCCACGTCGACGGTGACGTCAAGCAGGTGCTGCGCAGGCTGGGTCAGGGCAAGCGTATAGTGGATCTTCACACAGCCATCCTTCTGTTGCGTGATCTTTGCAACCTCGCTGATTGTACACCGGCTCTGCCCCGAACTGTACACAACGGGGGTTACCCCACCCACTCGGCTGCGCACCGTGTCTTGACTTGTCACCAAACCCTACCGGGAGGCAGTTACGCGCAACACACGGCCGCCCGTCAGGTCGGTCACATACAGCTCACCCGCAGCATCTTCGCCAAACGAGCTGATTTGGGCATCCGACTGCAGCACCTCATGCTTCTGCCACGCGCCGGCCTCGTCCCGCGTCAGCGTCCACATGCGGCCCGAGCAGTAGTCGCCAAAAACATACACGCCCTGGAGCGCCGGATAGCGTGTGCCGCGGTACACATAGCCGCCCGTAACGGAACAGCCGAACTCATGGGGATAATCGACAATCGCCTGGGTCAGCCCGGTACGGTCACAGTTTGCGGTACGGAAGCATTGGATACCTTCCAAAATCGGCCAGCCATAGTTCTGGCCGCCCTGGCTCCCACCTGGCTGGAAATGGATATATTCGAAGCGGTTCTGGCCAACATCGCCGATATACAGATCGTTGGTCGTCCGGTCGAAGCTGAAGCGCCACGGATTGCGCAGGCCGTAGGCCCAAATTTCGGGCTTGCCCGCTTGGTTTTGGGCAAACGGATTATCCGCGGGAACGGCATAGGGCTGTCCGCCGTCGACGTCGATCCGCAGCAGCTTGCCCAGCCACGTTTGCACATTCTGTCCATTACCGAACTGGTCGTTCGCGCCGCCACCATCGCCGAGGCCGATGTACAAGTAGCCGTCGGGTCCAAAGGCCAGCATCCCACCGTTATGATTAGCGGCCGGCTGCTCCTGCCGCAGCACGACCTGCTCGCTCGCGGGATCGGCGGCCAACGTTTGGCCTGTACGCGTAAACCGCGACACCACCGTAGCGCCGTTTCGATCGATATAGTTCACGTACAGGTAGCCATTGTCGGCAAACTGTGGATGCAGTGCCAGGCCAAGCAGTCCTTGCTCGCTGCCGGATGAGCGTACGCGGGCGCCGATATCCAAAAACGTTTGGGGCGCTGCCGTCCAATCACCGCCGGGAAAGACCTGGATCATGCCGCGCTTTTCCACCACAAACACGCTGCCATCCGCCGCGTGCGTAACAAAGAGCGGCCCGACCAGACCACGCGCCACCTCTTCCAGCCCCAACGTAACACTGGCGGGATCAAAGGGCTGAGCCGCGGCCGTTGCGCTTCCCGCCGGAGCTGCTGCCGCTGCGCTTGGGGCTGGTCCATTTGAAGCAGTGGCGGCCGAAGCTGCCACACTTGGAGTCGTGACAGCCACGCTGGGCGCAGCCGATACAGCCTGGCTCGCTTGCACAGCCGTTTGCTGCAGATCGGGAGACCGCGCAACCTGTTCTTCGCGCGCCTGCTCCCGATTCGTCGTCCCGCCACACGCTGCCAGAACCAAACCGATCAGCAGCACAAGTGCTAGCTGTCCAAATTCTTTACGCGTATTGAACACTCTCCATCTCCTGGCGCCGGGGGACCGCGCGTCGTTCTGCTTGTTGATCACCGACCGAGAAGGCACTACAACACAGCCCATGGTGCTGTACACACCGCTGCGGATGCATCCTGCTCTTTTGATAGTAATGAGATTGCATGGCGCGGTCAACCACCGGCAAACCACCATTGTGCATGTGGCCCTCGCACCAGCTTCAGGCCCGACATTTCATGCGGGGGGACAGAACGCACGATACCAGCAGCGGAAACGTATCAGCGCACTACGCGCTGCACACGACGCCGGGTTTCAGACTCGCCGGCGAACGTCCGCTACGGCAGACACGAGCGCAGCCAGCGGGCCCAGTTACCGCCCAGCACACCCGCGATGTCGTCGGCACTCCAGCCGGCGTCGTGGAGGGCTCCCCCAATCCGTGGCAGATCCGCGATCGATTCGATACAATCGGGAATGCCTTCGACGCCAAAGCCGCCGTCGAAGTCCGAGCCCAGCCCGACATGTTTGGTGTCGCCGGCCAGGTTACAGATATGCTCGATGTGCCGGACAACTGCCGTTAATGGCACTGCCGCCTTGCCGTCATCCGTGGAAACGCCCGCCACCAAAAACGGATTCCCCAGCACCACCCCAACGACACCGTCGCGCTCCACGAGCGCCTTGATCATATCGTCGCTGAGATGACGGTCCGTTGGAATAAACTTACGGCAGTTAGCGTGGGACGCGATGACCGGCCCGTCAAAAAGACGGAGCGCTTCCCAGAAGCTCGCTTCGGCCATATGGCTCGTATCCAGGGCCAGGTGATGTTCACCTAAAGCAGCGACCAGCTCGCGTCCGGCTGCGGTCAGCGGGCCTGGAGCACCCGTACCACCGCTGTAGCGCGTACCACTCCAGGCCGGGCCAACAATGCGCAGCCCAGCCTGATACCATGTGGCCAGCTCGTCCACATTGCGGATCGGATCGGCGCCCTCCATCAACGGCACCAGGCCGGGCAGTGCGGCAGCGCGCGATAACGCTGCATCCAGCTCCGCGCTGGTGCCAATCAGCGTGATCTCCCCTTGAGCATCGAGGTCGTGATAATAGCGCAGCTGGGCCCAGCCCTGCGCGTTGGCCTCTTCCGCCGACGAGTAGAACGGACCGACCAGATTAAAGGCCTGCGTCGGCTTTTGCACAAAGATCGTACCCAGAACCACCCGAATATCCGCCGCCCTGATTGCTGGCAGGGCAACCGTGGGCGTTTCGCCACGGGCTGCCGCAGCCACACCAAATTCCGTGGTGTGGAGCTCCCGAAGCGGCATGCGCAGGTCGGCGCCCAGGCCTACAGCGTTGAATGCAAGGTCGAGATGTGCGTCGATCAGCATATAACCCTTTCCGGACGGTCAAACGTTCAAGCTGCATGGCCAAAGCACGGCTGCGTTTGGGCGTACAACCTGAAGCCTTTGACCCAAGCTACGCTTGAACCGGCGGAAAGCCTTGTTCCAGCTCTTGGCGGTGGGAACGCGTGTGCACAATCAGAATGCGCAGTGCCTCGCCGGCTGTTTTCAGCTGCGGCAGATGCGGCAGCGCCACCGGCTGATCGCCGATGGAGCTATCGGCTGTGGCCAGGAACGCGGCGACTTCGTCCCGGACGCGTGCCCAATACTGCTGAACATCTTCCCATGCACGCCGGCGTCCACGCTCGCGCTGCTGCTCGTTAAACATGTCGATATCGAACTGCTCTACCGTGCGACCCTGCACGAACTGCACAAAGCCTCGGGCCGAGTTGGCGATATGGCCTACAAGATCGTGCGTTGTCCAACCATCGCTACGCACCGGTTCCGCAGCCGTCGCCGGATTGATCGTGCTCACCAGGGCATCGATCGCGGCGGCCTCGCGCTGCCAGCTGTTCCGGATACGTTCGATATCAAACATACCATTCTCCCGGTTATTGATCCTCATACAGCCATTCGGCCGGTGGTAGCTCGGCGGGCGCTTCCGCCACAATGCCAATCGGCAAACCATCCGGATCGGCAACGTAAAAGGAGCGCGCTCCATCGACGCCCGTTGCCACCTCCGTCAACATCACCGCGTCCTGCGCCAAAAGCTCAGTGTAGGCCGCGTCGGCGTCGTCAACAAAGATCAGCAAGCCGGTACGCCGATCAAGCCCTATTTCCGCATCTCGCCGCTCTTGCAACAGCTCGATCTCGATCGCGCCCGCCGCCAACACAGTGCCGCCGATGACCCGGTCGACGACCTGGAGACCAAGCACATCGGTATAAAAGTGGTACGATGCACTGACATCTGAGGCGTACACAACGAATCTCGCAGATTGAATGTGCATCCAAATGCCTTTCGCGTTGGGATCGACGCCGAGCGCTAACGTCGCGCTATGCTAAAAATTCAACCAGATCGCGGCTAAAGGCGGGCGTACAGATCGCCCAGGCGACGGAGCCATTTGCACCACCGCACTCGGCATACAGGGTCAGCGCCGGCAATTCAAGCACATCGTTCGGCCTGAGCACCAGGGTACCCGTCGGCAACGCCACTTCGCAGCTGCCCTCGACAACGATCAGCACCTCATGGAAGCGGTTCCGCCGGAGCGGCTGGCCCCGTCCCACCGGCATCACAATCCGCGCCACACTCATCGCTGCGTTGTCGGTCGCTACACGGCCGAGCACCTCCACGATTCGGGAACCGTCAAACGTTACCAACTCCCGCTCGGGATCAAGCCGGCGCAGCATACGAACCCCCATCAACGGGCGCACAATCCAACCGGATGCAGTCACGCCTTTCGTTGCTCATGCTCACACCCTTAGAAACACCTTAAACGCCAGGCATGCCAAACCGGGCGGCCTCGCGCCATGTGCTTTGCGAGCGACAAACGCAGCGATGCATTTCCGCTCAGCAAAGAAAGGGGGGAGACACGGGGTGGGAGTGCTCGAATCAGCCACCCAGCCCAGCTCAACGCGTCCGCTCCGCCACTGCCTCGATCGGCAGCGTAAAGCCAAACAAGCTGCCCTCGCCCTCATTCGACTCGACCCACATATGGCCGCCATGCCGCTCAACAATCTCTTTACAAATACTCAGGCCGAGACCCATACCGCCATAATCGCCGACCGTGTCGGCGTGGGCCTGAAACCAGGGCTCGAAAACACGTTGTTGTTTTTCCGGTGAGATGCCAACCCCATAGTCACGAACCGTCACCTGCGCATGGTGATCGCGCAGCGCAATCGTCGTGACAATCGAGCCGCCCGGCGAGTACTTAACCGCATTTTCCAGCAAATTCTGCAGCACCTGCTCGATCCGCAGCTGATCCCACGCGCCTTCCAACGCAGGTGGCGCTTCTAGCCTAAACTCGTGCTTGGTTGTTTGCTGGTGTACGTGCTCGATACAGCGCTGAGCCAACGCCACCAGATCAAAGCATTCGGGCTGCAGCACAAGGAAGCCTTCTTGAATTCGGCTGGCATCCAGTAGCTCCTGCACCAGATGCGCGATCCGCTCGGCTTGCGTGTTGATCGTTTCCAGCGCCCGTTGGAGGCGTTGCGGCTCCGCATTTGATTGCAGTCGCGTCAGGGCTAGCTGCGCATAACCTTTGATCGCGGTTACCGGTGTTTTCAGCTCGTGAGCGGCCATGGCCAAAAAGTCTTCTCGGAGCTGCTCCATGGCCTTTTGCTGGGTCACATCACGGACCACCGACACGGCGCCTGTAATTTGACCACCAGCATCGCGCATGGGCGTTGCGACCAATGCCACGATTGTGGGCTGCGTTGCGTCGCAGGGTCGTAGCTCCAGCTCACGGCGCACGGTGCCGCCTTCCAGCGCCGAGCGCAGACCCAAGCGCGTTCCAGGGTTACCCGCCTCGTCGGCCAGCAAGCTGGCAATATCGTCGATATGGGAAATGCTTGGCTGATCAGGAGAACAGCCAAGCATCGCCAGCGCCGCTTCGTTAACGGTAAGCACGCGTCCAGCCGTATCGCAGGTCCAAACACCGTCGGTCATCGCTGCCAGGGTTGCGCTGAGTTGCGCCGCGCGTGTTCCTGCCAAGCGCGCCAGCTGTTGCGCTTCACGGCGTGCCGCAACTTGCGCCACGTACAGCATGGCCCGCTCCAGCGCCAATGCCACCTGGTGGACCAGCGGGTCCAGCAGCTTTACCAGCTCGGGGTCGAGGGGCTCACGGCTGAAAAAGGCCAACACGCCCAGCAACCGATTCCGGGCTACCAGCGGGTAGCCGGCGAAGCTGCGCATGCCGGTTGTCTCCGCCCACTCACGATCACCAACTCCGGGCTCGTGTGCAACGTCATTGGTAATAAACGCCTGGCGTGAAGCAGCAATCTGGCCAACAGCGTACTGGCCGAGCTTGATGCGGGCAAATTGGCCGCCCGTGCCGGTGTACAAGCCCGAGCTTGAGCGCAACACCAGCGTGTTGGACGGCTCATCATACAGCCAGACCCGGGCAAAGGTCATGCCCAGCTTTTCAACCAGCGCCTTGGTAACAAACCGCATCAGGTCCTGCTCGTTGAGCTCGCTGGCCAGCTGCTCGCCCACCTGATTGATCAATCGGAGCAGGCGTGTTTGGCGCCGTTCCCGCTCCACCAGCTGCGCAGTGCGGATCGCCAACGCCGCTTGATCGGCCAGCGCGTGCAGCAGAGCGACATGGTCGGCATCAAACGCGCCCGCCTGGGCAGCATATACCTCCAGCACGCCCTTGATCCCGCTGGGCCCGGTGATCGGCAGCGCCGCAACCGCCCGCACTTCGCCGTTCTGGAGCCGGGGAAACGAGTAGTCTGCGGCGCGCGTTGTGTCATCAACAAGCAGCAGTCGCCCTTCTTCCACCACGCGACGGGCGAGTGATGATTCGAGCCAAAAGCTTTTTGAGATCCGCGAGCCTGTGTCGATGCCATAGCTACCGGCGGGCACCAGGCGTTCGTTATCGGCCAGAATGTACACAACCGCAGCCTGCACCTCTGCTTCGCAGACCGCAGCTTCCGCAACCACCCGCAACGTAGCCGCTAATGACTTCGTCGAGTTGAGCGCCTCAGCTGTTCGCTGCAGCATTCTGGCGCGCGCTTCGCGCCGTCGCAGGGAAGCGAGTGTTTGTTGCACCTGTTGTTGCTGGCTGACGACCGCGGCCAACAGCGCTTTGTACTGCGTAACATCATGTCCGGTCAACGTCGCCCCGGTTATCGTACCCTCGGGCGAGCGCAGCGGCGTGATCGAAACGTGGTAAACCCGCGACCCGGCGCGAGTGTCCAGCGTGGCCTCGAACTCATAGCGCGACCATTCACCGCGAAAGGCCGCAGCGCATATTGCGCGCAACGACTCGCGCTGCGGCACAAGCGCACAGTCCAACGGATGATGGCCAATACCACCCGCGCCGCAGGGCGCCGTTCCACCAACGTCCAACGCTAAGCGCTGCCACGCGTCATTAACCGTGGTGATGCGGAAGTTACGGTCGATGGTACACACGACCGTGTCGATTGGATTGAGCGCTGCCGGCGGGTAGGCAGACAGCTTAGGGGGGCTTTGATCGAGCTCAGTTGTTGATTCTGACGCCTCAATTACAGCATACGCTCGTCCGCCCCTACGCCTAACACGTTCCATAACGGTATATCGTCATATGACATAAGCATCGGTTGTAAACACCCGGTATGAGCTAACGCAAGAAGCGCGCCAATGTTTTACCAACAAACGAACCAGCCCTTAAACAAGCGACGCGTGCCACGGGTGACACGCGTTTGCAAACGTTGCGCTGGGTTATGAAAAGGATTAGCCCGCAGGCCGCAGGGACGCTGCCCGCTATGGCTGAGCGACGGAGGCGGTCGGCCCTGGCCGGCGTAGACGGCGGCGAATCCAGAGCGTGGCAATCAGAAATGGCAGCCAGAATGGCGCCCACACAGCCAGCACAATGCCCAGATCGGCCAGCCCTTGCCCGAACACTATCAGGTTTTTAGCGGCAGCCCGTGCGGTCGTGACCGGCGACCAGCTTTCCTCGGGCACAAGCGAGACCACCGCATCGGAATACAATGACACCGTGATCGTTGACAGCGCAGCACTCTGCTTGAGATAGGTAATCCGGCCCTGCGCCTCCTCGATCTGGCCCTGAATCTCACCTAGCTGCTGGTTGATCTGGAGCAAATCCTCGATGCGCTTAGCCTCGTTCAAGAATTGCTGCAGACGCGCCTCAACCGCCCGTAGATTGCGGAGCCGCGACTCCAGGTCGACGTACTCGTCGGTCACGTCCTGGCCCTTGACGTCCAGACCCTCAACCTTGATCGCAATTTTTGACAGTTCGGCAATCACTTCGTCGAAGCGCTGCGCGGGCACCTTCAGCTCAACCGTTGCCCGCCGCTCGCTTTCCTCGCCGGATGCCTGGGAGCTGAGGACATAGCCGCCACGGGTATCGGCTAACCGCCGCACCTGTACCTCGGCATCATCCACTTTCTCGACCAACAGCTGGAGATTGGCGGTACGGATCACGAGCCGCTGAACCGGTGCTTGCGCATTAGGCGCACCTGCGTTTTGCTCGCCTGAAAGATTTGTTTGTTGCTGCAGCTCGCTCACGGGCGCAGCCACCCCCGCTGTCCCGCCAGCCGCCGACTCCGCTGCCGCGGCGGTCCCGCCATCCGTTTCCAAGCCCTGACTGGTCTGATTAAATACTGGAGCAGCACTCCCGCCGCAGGCCGACAACATCACGAGCGCCAACAAGCCGACAAACAATCTGTGTCTCATGGGGGGACCTCCGTGCGCCATTCTCCGATAACACAAGAACGTTGCACATCCCGCTAGAGTTCCAGTCGGAAAAAGATGTAGGGCTACCGGTTGGCCGGACGCTCAGGGTCGTCTCATGCGGCTGAAGGAGTTTCCAGCAAAGCTGTCAGCTGGCGCGCGGTTGCCACAGCCTGGCTTTGATAATGGTTGTTGGCGAAGAGATACACGACCTTGCACCGCTGCTGCAGCTCACGAATGCGCGGCACCCATTCGCGCAGCTCGTCCTCGGAGTAGGTGTAAGAGTAGCGCTCCCACGCGTGCTCGTGTTGCCACCATTTGGCGTAGTTGCGCCCATGAAAGCGCACGTAGCCGATATCGCTGGTGGCGACGGCGACCGGCGGCATCAGGCCCTCAAACTGCGGCTCGTCCACGCAACAAAAGCCGACGTTGAGCGCTCGTAAAAACTCCAGCATCGCGGGGTCGAGCCAGGAACGCTGCCGGAACTCAAAGACCAACGGCAGCTCGCCCATGCGCTCCCGAAAGCGCGCTAGGTAGCCCCGCTCCGCCTCGCTTTGCCGAAACGACGCCGGAAACTGGGCCAGCAGGCAGCCAAGCTTGTTCTGCTCGATCAAAGGCGCTAGCGCAGCCACATACTCCGCAAAGACCGCGTCGTTATCTTCACGCTCGTGCGTCATCTCTTTGGTGGCTTTGATCGTGAAAACGAAGTTATCCGGGACCTTGGCAGCCATCGCGGCTAATGTGCCAGCGGTTGGTGGCCGGTAATAGGTGAAGTTGATTTCAACTGTTTGGAACTCGCGGGCATAGAACGGCAGCATGTC
>JADDQF010000081.1 GCA_016781505.1 bacterium | reverse complement strand
TGGCATGGCGACATCATACACAACGACGTGTGGTTGGTGTTCATCGAAGAATAATGATATGTCTTTCTGGCCATTTCTGAACTTAATAATGTACTCTGAAATTATTTCAAATCCTTCCATGTCAAGTACTTCGGTCAAGACGCTGATAAAATCAGGGCTTGTATTGAGGATAGCAACAAGTGGCTTGGATGATGTGTTCATCTGTTTCATATCCCGTCTCGAACCAGTCCACCACGAAAAGCTCCTACGAGGCACGGTGTATTGCAGGAAATGAGCCAAAACCTGAGACCACCGTACCGGAAGAGTGCAAGGTCAGCCTTAACCATGTGTTGGGAGGTGTGCTTATGCATTGTGCTATTGGTGAGGCTGACGAGGAGAACGCAAGCTCGTCGATAACGACCACTTTTTCGCCTATGGGCGGCATCCGCAAACCTTTACCGCCCAGCAGATCCCTGCCGCAATCGTCGACGAACGGCTGGATCGACTCGCGGTTGAGCAGGCCGCAGATGGTGGCTGGCCATCGCCCTATAACCAAAACTGGCGCGGCTGGGTAACGCTGCAGAATCTGTTGGTGCTGCGAGCCTTTGGCCGCATCTAGCCTGAGCATCGCTTGTGCAGCGGGAAGCACAACCCAGTATCCAACGATATCTATCCGTCGGCTACGGCCACAACCTCGGGCAGCTTAGTCAGCTCCGTGCTGATCTGCCATAGCCGCTGGGCCGTCCCCAAATCGCGGGCAGCCGCCGATGGTCGAGCCGGCCGCTTGTTGGCGAAGTACCGTCCGGTCACTCCTGCAACCTCAGGGGCAGCCGCTAGATAAATGGACGTTTCTGCGCCCCGCTCTGGCGTGCGAATAAAAGGCCGCAACAGTACGCCAAAGGCAATGCCGATCCAGCCGCGATTGTTAAGGCCAAACCCGGTCGCTACCACACCTGGATGCAGGGCATTAGTTGTCACGCCGCTGCCTCCTAAGCGCCGAGCTAGCTCAATCGTAAACAAGATATTGGCCAACTTGGACTGACCATAGACCTGGAAGCCACGGTAGCGCCGCCGGGCCTGAAGGTCGTCGAAGTTGATGCGAACGCCGCGGTGCGCTTCCGAGGAAACGTTGACGATGCGGGCCGGCCCACTCTGCTTGAGGATGTCCAGCAACAGATTGGTCAACAAAAAGTAGCTCAGATGATTCAGCGCGAATGTAAGCTCGACGCCGTCAACGCTTTCCTGGCGCTCCTCATACACAGCGCCGGCATTGTTGACCAACACATGCAGCTGCTTGTGCCGCTGCTGAAATTCTTCCGCAATGCGGTGAATATCAGCCTGTGAAGATAGGTCGGCAAGCAGGATTTCCACAGCGCGGTTGCCGGTCTCGGCCATAATCTTGGCGGCCGTCGCTTCGGCCTTGGCTTGGTTACGCCCAACGAGCACCATGGTTGCGCCCAGTCGTGCTAGCTCGCGCGCCGTCACTGCACCAATCCCGGAGGTGGCGCCGGTGACCATACAAATTTTGCCGCTCAGCTGCCCATGCGGCTCCTTGCCGTGGTGCGATACCATGGTTGTGCTCTCCTCGCTTACGCTTTCCCCAATGCGCTGTTCCCGGTATGTGAGCTGTCATCAAGTAAGCGCGATCCTCCGCACAGCTTGGCACAAGCCCAACCGGAAACAACAAATGCCGCCGCCGGGCACGTGCTATACGTCCCGGCGGCGGCTCCTCCCTCAGCGATTGCGTTACGCAGCGCTCTCGCCTGCTGCGACCGAATTAGCCTGCGATTGTAGCTCGTCCCTGGCAGTATCTTGCTGCTCCTCCATCGGCTCTGGCTTGGCCAAAACACCGGCCGCCACACCGGCCGCTACACCCGCAGCCGTAAGCCAAATCAGCGCGGACGGCACCTCGATGTCAAGCGCTTCGTCGAGCGAGTAGCGTCCAGGTCCCACCAGGGCTAGTGTTGTGGCAACGGCCATGTTGGTCAACGGCAGCTCGGCGCCACCGGCGGAAACCCAGATCGGCTTGCCGGCATGGGCTTTGTTCCAGGCCATCAACATTGGCCCAAATACGCTGATCGCGCCGACCGGCGTGAACAGGCCCAGCGCCAAAAGCAGCCCACTGCCAAACTCACCGCCGCCTGCCGCCATGGCCCATGGCCGGCCTGGCTTCAGCCCGAGCGACTCAAGCCATCCCGCGGTGCCTTCCAGCCCATACCCGCCCAAAACGCCCCACAGCTTTTGCGCGCCATGTCCCATCAGCAGCCCGCCGGTGGCCGCGCGAAGGGCGAGCAGTCCAAGATCGGCCGCACCTGATTGCTTACGTCTTGCCATCGCTGTCTCCTCCACTGTGCTACGCTTACAAAAAGTCATATACTTGTAGAATACAAGTATGCCGGTTGCGCGCTGAATGGTCAAGCTCCACGCAGCGTGCGTATGCTTTAAAAGGAGCACTGTGAGCAGCTTGTGTGCCGCTGATGTGCGGCAAAAGGTTGCAGCGGTATCCGTCCGTTTCAAGCTGTTGCGCTGTCCTGATCTTCATGGCCAGTGGCCTTGCATTGGCCGCGGCCTATGGTCTACACTTGTCTAAGGTGCTGAGCAGCACTACCCCCAAGCATCACATCAAGGAGCGTCTCAGTGACTGTGGTTGTCTTTGGCAGCATCAATATGGATTTGGTGGTGCAGGTGCCGCGACTGCCGGTCGCCGGTGAAACCCTGCCTGGCCATACATTTTTCACCGCTCCTGGGGGCAAGGGCGCGAATCAGGCGGTTGCCGCAGCCCGACTGGGTGCGCCGACATACATGATTGGCCGGGTTGGCGGCGACGTGTTCGGCATGACCCTACGCGATCAACTCCGTGCCGATGGCGTCGATGTTTCCAATGTTGTGGTCGATGGCGCCGCGCCGTCGGGTGTGGCCTTGATTCAGGTCGATGCCGCGGCCCAAAATACGATTGTGGTGGTGGCCGGCGCGAACGGGACCCATGACGCCGGAAGTCTCCAACAGCTTAACGCCGCGCTTGACACGGCGCGCGTCCTGCTGCTGCAGCTGGAAATTCCGCTGGAGATGGTGGTTGCGGCTGCACGGGCAGCCCATGAGCGCGGCGTCACCACGATTCTGGATCCGGCACCGGCGCGCTCGTTGCCGCCGGAGTTGTACAGGTTCGTCGATATTTTGACGCCCAATCAAAGCGAGGCAGCCGCGCTGACCGGCGTGGCGGTGAAGGATGCCACCGGGGCTGCGCAGGCCGCGCACATGCTTCGAGACCGCGGTGTCGCGCGGGTCGTGGTCAAGCTAGGCGAGCACGGCGCGTACTGGGCGACCGAATCGGCCGAGGCGGCGGTGCCGGCCATTGCGGTGGACGCAGTCGATACCGTGGCGGCGGGCGATGCGTTTAACGGCGGGCTTGCGGCTGCGCTGGTTGCCGAGCAGCCCTGGGTGGAGGCGCTGCGGTGGGCCATGGCGGCGGGCGCGTTGGCAACTACCAAACGAGGCGCGCAACCGGCCTTGCCGTACCGTGACGAGGTTATGAAACTGCTGCGCTGAGCGTTGCAGGGCGTGACTCACCCCTAGTCCCGGATACCGGGGAGCACATGTCGGAACGTCATGACCTTCGCTGTGGGATTGAAACCTGTGGTGAATATCCATGCCCTATCTCAAACAACACTGGCGCGCCCATGTGTTTAAGCCCGCTACAAGGTAGCGTCCCAGCGAACGTGGAGTATAATGCCTGCATGCGTCGCCTCGCTTTCCTGCTGCGTTGTCTAGCCCTGGTCGCGCTTGCACTGCTGCCCGCGTGTACGACGATCAATTCCAGCACCACTGGAGCTGCTTCGTCGCAGCCGGCTGCTCAGCGCTCCGCCACTCCGATCCCGCTCACGCTGTGGCATAGTTGGTCGGGCGCGAAGCTGAACGCGCTCAATATTCTTGCCCGCAGCTACGAGCAAGCCAATCCCGAAGTCCGCATCCGCCTCCAATCGCAGGCGGCGCCCGATATGCTGCGGCAATATAATTTGAGTGTTGCGGATGGCTCGGGACCGCAATTGCTGCTGACTCCCGGCCGCTACGTCGGTGAGCTGGCCGAGCAGCAACAGGTCGCGCCGTTGGATGACGCTTTTGCGACCGAAACGCTCACCGATGTGCTTGCTCCCGCACTGGAAGGCGCGCGCGTTGGCCAACAGCTGTACGGCGTGCCAATCACCTTCGACACCCTGGTGCTGTTTTACGACCGGCGGCGCAGCCCTTCACCGCCCGCTACCTTTGATGAGCTATTGGCGCTCAATGCTTCCGAGCGCAGCCAGCCGGCTGAGCAGCGGCCGTTAAGCCTGGCGTACTACTTGATGCTGGAAACGACGCTGCCGTATCTTCATGCCTTTGGCGGCGTGGTGGTCGATGCTGCTGGACAGCCAACGTTTGCTTCAACGGGCAAAGATGCGACCGCCCGTTGGTTGGAGTGGCTGAAAACGCTGCAACGCGACGAAAATGTGCTTGCATCTGCTGATTTCAGCGCCGTGGACGCGGCAGCCCAGGCTGGTCGTGCGTGGAGCGTGATTGACTGGTCGCACCGGCGAGCAAACTATGCGCAGGTGTGGGGTGCGGACGCGGTTGGCGTTGCGCCGCTGCCGGCACTGGCTCCCGATCAGCCACCGCGGCCTTTGGTGCTGCCGCAGGTGTTGTGCATCAACCCAGTAACCTCTCCCGAACAGCGCAGCGCAGCCCAAAACTTTATGCGCTTCATGCTTGAGCCGGCATCGCAGGAGCTGCTGGCTAGCCGCAGCGGGCTGATCCCGGTGCATCGGCTAGCCCAGGTTGCTCCTGACATCCAGCCATTCGTTGCGGCGGCGAGTCAGTCCCAGGGATTGGTCAACAACATCACCGATCCCGACGTGTGGCGTCCTTTGAATGACATGTTTCGGGGCGTAATCAGTGGTGCGACCTCGGTTTCCGAAGCCCTGACCACCGCCACCACAACACTGCAGCCCACCCCAACCCCGTAACCTCGCGTGTCCTGCCGCCAGCCTGACCCGCGGTGCGCCTGCGATAGGACCAGCGTTGCCGTTCGCGCGCTTGTTGCCCGCAATGGGGCGTTGTAGAATCTGCTCCAGCGAGAACCCTTTTGCCGGTTCCTCACTCAGCCTCCCCATCTGCAACGAACCGGCGCCATGCCGCAACGGAGGACTCCATGGTTACACGCACTGACGAGATGGTTCGCCACCTCAAAGCATTACAGATGAATACCCCCGATATCGAAGCTTCGGCGGTGGTCAGCGTCGATGGCCTGATCATGGCGTCGGCGTTGCCGACAGATGTGGAGGAAGACCGCGTGTCGGCCATGAGCGCGGCGATGCTGTCGCTGGGTGAGCGGATCTCGGGTGAGCTCGGCCGCGGCACGCTTGACCAAGTGTTCGTGCGGGGTGAGCAGGGTTATGTCCTGCTGATGGCGATCGGGCAAGATGCCGTGCTCACGGCGCTGGCGCATAGCCGTGCCAAGCTCGGCATGGTCTTTCTGGACATGAAGCGCACGGCTACGGAGCTGGCCCGCTTCGTCTAGCACGCAACTCCGGAAAAACAGCAGCGCGGACATGGTGTGGTCATGACCGGGCTGCTGTTTTTGATGCTTAACCGTCGGCGTGGACGGCGTGAAGGGTGGGGATTACTGAAGCTCGAAGGTTATCTGGACCTGGGCCGTAATCGTCTGCTCGCCGGCTTCCACCGGCACCGATGCACCAGCCGCCAGCTCGCGACCGACCGGGGCCATAGGCACAGGCATGGGTGGGGTCGAGCCGATGTTTTCGGTGATGCTGTAGACTTGACCAACTGTGGCTCCGGCTGCCTTCGCCATCGCCTCCGCACGCATCCGCGCATTCGCAATCGCCTGATCGCGGGCTTGCTGCTCCAACGCCTTGGCATCGTCGATCATGAACGTGATGCCAGACAGATTGTTGGCGCCGGCTGCCACAATCTGATCCAGCAGCGCACCGGTCTGGCTCACATTGCGCACCTTTACGCTC
>JADDQF010000053.1 GCA_016781505.1 bacterium | reverse complement strand
GGAAGGCAGATGCGCTACCATTGCGCTACTCCCGCAACCTGTGGTCGGGGTGATAGGATTCGAACCTACGACCCCCGCGTCCCAAACGCGGTGCGCTACCAACTGCGCTACACCCCGACGGACGGCAGTATAGCGGATGGGCTGACAGTCGTCAAGCCAGGATGTAGCCTGGCGCGATTAGTATGATTAGTTGATATGCTGCGAAATCCCTCGCCTCCCGCATCTTACGGATGCCGCATTTCAGTTACCTGCATCGATCTGATCGCTCAAAACTGCGCTTGCGTGTGTGGATGACCCTGGAAGCATACAAGATGCATATTGCTGTTCAAAACACCACAACAAGGACGAACCAAAACGCTTTACAATCCGGGCAAGGCAACCCCCACGCGGACAAGCAGCGCCGATCTCCGATGCCAGGTGTCTAAACCAGAACGGCACCGAAGGGGTGTGCTATAATGACTACATATGCGCTGTCCGTACTGCCAGGCCAATGACACGCAGGTGCTCGACACCCGCAAGTTCGACCATGGTTCGACCATTCGTCGGCGGCGACGATGCGAAACGTGTGGCCGGCGCTTTACCACGGTTGAGCGCATCGAGCCACCGGCATTGCTGGTTGTGAAAAAGAGTGGCAACCGCGAGCCGTATGATCGGACCAAAGTTTTGGGCGGGATCCATACGGCCTTGTATCGCCGGCCGATTGCGCCGGACGCGGCTGAGCGCTTAGTCAACGAGGTCGAAGCCGAGCTGATGGCCCGTGACCTGACGGAAGTGCCGACCACAGTCATCGGCGATTTGTTGATGGACCGGCTGCGCGAGCTCGATGAAGTTGCGTATATTCGATTTGCCTCGGTGTATCGGGCATTCAATGATGTGGGCAAGCTGCGCGAGGCGGTCGATGCCTTGCGCGACGATCCCGCGCATAGCTAACATGTTGCGTCGGCGCACGTGGCGCTGAACGCTTTGAGGAGAGCATGGCTTCCCAACCACCTGTGACTGACGTGCCTACAGCCGAAGATAGACGGGCCGAACCAACGCCCCCGCCGCGTAAACGTTTGTTTGGCGCAAGCGGCTCTCAACAACCGCGCGCGTCGCTTGGCCAGATTATACGGGAGCTGGATTGGCCGATACTGCTGCTGGTTGGCATCGGTGTTGGCATTGTGTGGGTGATGCTGCTGCTGCAAGGTGGGGCAATCCAAATCTTGGCGGGCCTGCTGCCGGTCACGGGCGGCATCATGGTTGGCCGCCGCGTCAAGCGGCATGTGAACTGGCACGCTGCCTTGCTAGGGCTGTTGATGGCGCTTGCAGCCGTTGTCACGGTCGGAATACTGATCTTTATTGAGCAGCAGCAGACCCAAGCCGCCGGTATCTCGCCGATATTGTTGCAGGCCATGCTGTTTGCGATTGTTACGCTGCTGCCGTTCCCCGCGTTTGGCGTGATCACGGCTTCCCGCAGCGAGCAGCGCCAACGGGCCATGCGTGAAGAACAGGCCCAGCGTGGCGGGCGATTGGAACGACCGGGCCGGGTGCGCTCTCTTGACGATCTACGGGCCCTGTCACTGCCACAGCTCGGCGGCTACGTGTCTGATTTGTTTCGTCGGCATGACTTTTTGGTAAAAGATTATCGATTTGAAAAAGATCGGATCGATATCCAGATGAGCTACCAGAATGAGCCGTGGCTGGTTCGAGTCTACACCCTGGAAAAGGTCAAGCCCGGAGCAGCTCAGGAGCTTGCGCAACGGATGCGGGCAGAAGGCGTCACCAAGGGCGTGGTTGTGACCTCGATGGACTTTCAAGAAGGAGCGGCGCGTTCCGTCAAAGATAAGCCGGTTGTGCTGCTGGATGGGCCTACGCTGCTTTCCATGGACGACTAACCTGGGTGGTGTGGTAACCATATACGGCCGGTGATTGCCGATCATTTATGCGCTTACCGCGCCGTTTGCCTTCCGCTCGGCCAGCGCTTCCTCATACACCGCCCGCATCAATGCATATTTTCGCTCAAAAGTCAGCTCCCGCAACACTTTTGCGTGACCACGGGCTCCGAGCTGCTGTGCCAGCTGTTTGTCGCAGAGCAGCTGGCTGATAGCCTGGGCTAGGCCGGCGGCGTCGCCGAAGGTGACCAGCAAGCCATCCTGCCCGGCGCTGATAACGTCCGGCACACCGCCAGCGCGGGCGCCAATCACCGGCACGTCGTACATCCATGCCTCCAAATACGGCACGCCAAACGACTCGGTCCGCGATGGCTGAACGTACACATCGGCTGCGGCTAGCGCGTCCACCTTCGTTTGGTGCGGAGCTGCGTAGATCAGCTGAATACGCTGGCGATCTTCGTCCGGCAGTGCCGCAAAAAATTCCTCGAAGTGCGCCATCGTCGAGGAGGTCAGCAGCACCAAGGTTGCCGTGCTGCCTGCACGCCAGAGCTGCTGCATCGCCCCAATTGTGTGCATCGTGCCCTTGTCATACGCCGTAACCCCGATCGAAAGCACAAGCGGCCCGTGGATGTTGTAGGTTTGCCGAAATCGCGTGGCATCTCCGCCAAGGAGGCGCTCGGGCCGCACCCATCCGCCGACGAGGCGCAGCTTTGCGCCGGGCACGCCAGCCTGTTGGAGAAAATCGCGCTCCAAATCGGTTTGCACAACCACACGTTGGGACTGGCGCAGGATCGCGATCTGATGCCGCTGCGAGTAGTAGCGCACAATCTGGCGCTTGCCTGGCTCTCCTAGATGCACAAACGGCGTGCACAGGTGTGGAAGGCCACGGCGTTGGGCAAAGCGTAACGCAGGCAAGATCGTGAAGTCGAGCGTGATGTTGGTGGTATGCACGAGGTCGAAGCGCTCGGTCGTTGTGGCGAGATAGCGGTACAGTGCCGGAACGCGCGGCGTGATCAATGCCATGCGGTTGAGCAGCGGCGTGGTACCAGGAATACGTCCCAATTCCACCATCAGCCGGCGCAATACCGGATACACAACGGGTGGGCCGGGCACACGCCACACCGGAAAGCGTTTGATCTGCACTCCATTGTGCACCGTTTCTGGCTCAGCTACGGTTTTGCGCCCCGGCGCCCAAAAATGGTCCAGGTCCCAAGCATCTGTCGTCAGCACCGTCACCCGATGGCCATCTTGAACGAACTGTTCGCTCAGCTCTTGGAAATACCCTTCGGACCCACCGGCATACGGGTAAAAGCGTTGAATCACGTGCAGCACATGCATACGCCGCATCATACGGCCAGTTACAGCAGCGTGCAAACCACTTTGGGCCGCAACAGTTTGTAGCGGATGCTCAACCATGGATGTTGACGTGGGTGTGATTCCAGGCTAATCAGCGGAGTGGGGCATCGTTCGCCGTCAGTCCACGCTTGTTTGCCGGACCAGCATCCAACGCTGAATTTGGCGTAGGCTATTGCAGCGAGGTTTGCTGAGCACAGCCGGATTAACCTATTCAGCGGCCATGCCCAGCTTAGGCAAAAGTAATTACCCTTGGGCTGCCCGCCACTCGACGAGCTTTTTGACCCCAACCAGATCAAATGGAGCGCCCATGCCAACGATCAGGTGAGTCGCGCCCGCGCTCACATACGCGTCCCACTGATCGGCCTCATCGACTTTGGTCGATACCGTGCGCTCGATGCTGCTTGGGTCACGGCCGATCTCCTGGCACCAGTTATTCAATACCTCGTTCTTGTGCTTAAATGACTCCGGCGGGCCGAAGCCGTTCCAAAGATTGGCGTGCTGAGCGGTAAGCCGCAAGGTAACTTTTTCGCCGCCACCGCCAATCAGGAGGGGAATCGGGTTGCGCAGCGGCGCGGGATTAAGCTTGGTCCAGCGCTCCTTGATGATTGGCAAATCACGCTTGAGGTCTTGCAAACGGCTGGGCGCTGTGCCGAACTCATAGCCATACTCGACATAATCACGCTCAAACCAGCCGGAGCCAATCCCCAAGATCAGGCGCCCGCCGCTGATATGATCGACTGTGCGCGCCATGTCGGCTAACAAATGGGGGTTGCGATAACTGTTGCACGTCACCAGACAGCCAATTTCCGCCCTGGTAGTCAGCGTCGCCATTGCCGTGAGCAGAGTCCATCCTTCGAAGTGCAAGCCGTCCCGTTCGCCGTACAGCGGGTAGAAATGGTCCCAGTTCCAAATGGTATCAACGCCCAACTCTTCGACCACACGCACGGTATCAGCATAATCTTGATAGCTGGTGTGCTGCGGGTGCAGCTGGACGCCGATGCGGATGTGTGCCATTGTTGTCTCCTATGCGCTATACCTGTCTCCAGAGTATTCGCCCTTTGGAGGACAGAATTACGCTCACCGGTAACTGAACGAAGCAAAAAAGTTGCCAGGGACACGTTGACTGCCACAGCGCTCACTGCTGCGTGGCAAATTGGACTGCTCAACAGCGTGGTGCAGCCGGTGGTCAAGTCCGAAAAAGTACATTGGCTCAAGCTCTGGGCCTTGGAGTCCCGCTGAGTCTAAACCCGGCTTGCTTTCCCGCCGTGCGCATCAGGGAGCTAACCGCTCGCGCTGCCAGCCGCTATCGGTCAGCTGGTAGCGCAGCCGGTCGTGTAGCCGGCTGGCACGTCCCTGCCAAAACTCAAGCATTGTTGGCCGAACCAGAAAGCCACCCCAGTGCGGCGGCCGGGTTACCTCGCCGTCGCCGAAGCGCTGCTGCAACTCGTGGAGCCGCTGGTAGAGCACCTCCCGCCCGGGAATAACCTCGCTCTGCGGCGAGGCCCACGCTCCCAAACGGCTACCGTGGGGACGGCTGCGGAAATACGCATCCGACTCTTCGTCCGCAACCTTTTCGACGCGGCCCTCGACGCGAACTTGACGCTCGAGATCCGGCCAGAAGAACAGCAGCGCGGCACGTGGATGCGCTAACAGCTCGTGGCCTTTGCGGCTTTCATAGTTGGTGTAAAACGCAAAACCGCGCGCGTCAAAGCCTTTCAGCAGCACCACTCGGGCCGAGGGCTGCCCGTCGGCGCCAACTGTGGCCAAGGTCATGGCATTCGGCTCCAGCACCTTTGCGGCAACCGCTTGATCAAACCAGGCGCGAAATTGCGCTAAGGGGTCAGGATCTACCTCGTTTTCGCTCAGGCCGCGCAGCGTATAGTCGCGGCGCAGGTCGGCGATCGACATACTGAACGCTCCTTTATATGGTGTTGCGCTTATAAGCACTACGCTGAATAGCGCTGCCTTAAGTGTAGCACGGGTCCTGCACGGTTTTTGATTGCGTCCGATCCGTGTGGTATGGTTCCGGACGGGGTAGGTGCAGCGCAGTTGCTGTAGGGAGGGGGCAATGGTGCACAGCGCCTGGCCGGATGAACCGATTCGCCTTACGTCATTGTGCTGACCATTGGAATATAGGTGCTGTGACTTTTGTTTCAAAGGTATGCGGCTGCCGCTGAACGGCACGGAAGCAGTGAGACGTCTTTCCGGTGGAATCTGGCAGGAGAGCCCTCTTGCCACGATCCTGACTTGTTGTTCCGCGATGAATGGGCTGGTGGTCTGCTGCCTGCCTGTGCCTGCGGCTATCACTCCTCCAAGGAGATCATATGCCAGAAACTGAGGCATGGATCAAACAAGCGTTGACCGCACTAAGGAAGCTTGACCGCCAACAGCAGCGGGCGCAGCTTGAGCACATGCTTGAGTACCTCGATGATGCACAGCGACGGGCGTTGCGACAGGAGCTTGAAGCACGGCGTGCCCGGGTCCAAGCTGAGGCACGAACATACCAAACACGGGGCGATGGCGATGCCGCGCGCAAGATTGGCCAGAAAGAGGCAATGCTGGCGCGCTATAGCTGGCTCCTGCACATCATGGATCAGCACGTGTCGCCCAATGACAACTTGGACGACGGCGGTTGAAGAACTCCGCCGGGTAGCATTGGTTGCGCGCCGATAGCGCCAAGCCCAGGACGTGAGCAGTCAGCAACAAGCCAGCCTATGAGTGTGAGCGAATGGCCCATAAGTCGGGAAAGAACGGCGTGATCGTCGTCGTCAGACTTAACAGTTCGGCTAAACGTAGGTAGCTGCTGTAGCTGAGCGTTTGTGACAGCCCGTCCTCCGTCGCATGCGGTTCGCCACTTC
>JADDQF010000057.1 GCA_016781505.1 bacterium | reverse complement strand
GGCCTTTAGTAAAGGGGTTAACAGGCGGAGTGTGTTATAAAACAAGACGCACAACGTCTGATGTAGTGGAGGCAACGACGCTTATGCCGAGAGCAACTATCACTGATATTGCGCGGCAGGCCGGGGTTTCGCCGACCGCTGTCTCGTTCGCGTTCAATAACCCATCTCGGCTTAGCCCCTCCACAGTGGAACGCATTCTTGCAGTGGCGCACAACCTTGGCTACACTCCAAATCCGCTATCGCGGGCGTTGGTGGCAGGGCACACTGGGATGCTTGGCGTGATCGTGCCGCAGACCATGCACACCATTTTTGCCAACCCTTTCTTTGCAACCCTGTTTCAAGGGATCGGCGGCATTTGTGACCAACATAATATGGGAATGCTTACACTGAGTCCGCGTGAAGAGTCGCTCGAGCAGGCTTTGGCACGCGCGCCAGTGGATGGCTTTATTATTGTAGGGCTCAACGAACAGCACCATGAAATATTGCCACTCCGCAAGCGCGGCATTCCCTTTGTGATTGTGGACGGCGACGCAGAAACAGCGCCAGCGGTTAACAGTGACGACGAGCAGAGCACCTACGCCGCAGCTGCCCATCTGCTGAAGCAAGGACACCGCGAGGTACTGATCCTGGCATTTGAAACTCCTTCTCGTCATCTCGACAATGTCTTCTACGGCGTTGGCGCTCGCCGAACATGGGGCTACCAACGGGCTTTTGCTGAGTATGGTGTGCATTGGCGAGAAACTTGGCTTCGTCCCACGCACGGCTCGCTCGAAGGCGGCGCCCAGAGCTTTGGCGTAGCCTGGGACGAAGGCTATCGCCCGACAGCGGTGCTTGCAGCCAGCGATATTATCGCGCTTGGAGTGCTGCGAGCCGCGCGGCAACGGGGGATCCAGATCCCTGCAGACGTGGAGCTGATTGGATATGATGATATTCCGGTCGCCGAGCTGGTCTGCCCCGCACTTTCAACCGTCCATCAGCCAATTGTTCAAAAGGGCCAGCTAGCCGGCGAGCTTCTGGTAGCTGCACTGAAGGGCGAAATCCATCCGGAGCAGATCATGCTTGAGGCGAGGTTGGTCCTGCGCGAAACTACGCGCTAAGTGCAGATTCAGCAGCTGCTTTTGTTTGCAGCGGATATTATTCTCCTTTAATCCGCGTCGCTTGCTGCACAATAAAAAGGGCTAGCGGAAAACCGCTAGCCCTTCGCCGAACCCTGTTCCGCCTACTTGTCGCGCTTGGCCTCGCCCAGCGCGGCTTGCGAAGCCGCCAACCGCGCGATCGGCACGCGGTAGGGGCTGCACGACACATAGCTCAGCCCAGTGCGCGCAAAGAAGTTCACCGAGCTTGGCTCGCCGCCGTGCTCACCGCAAACGCCAACCTTCAGATCGCTGCGGGTCTTGCGGCCACGCTCCGTACCAATCTGCACCAGCTGCCCAACGCCTTCCTGGTCCAGCACCTGGAACGGATCGTCGGGCAAAATCTTATCCTCGACGTAGCGCGGGACGAACCGGGCGCTATCGTCGCGGCTAATGCCCATGGTCGTCTGCGTCAGGTCGTTGGTGCCGAACGAGAAGAATTGGGCAACCTCGGCGATCTTGTCGGCGACCAGCGCCGCCCGCGGCAGCTCGATCATGGTCCCGATCAGATACTCCGAGAAGCCAACTTCTTCGGCCACCCGCTTGACGATGTCGGCCTGCCGTCGCAGCTCTTCCACGGTATTCACCAGCGGAATCATCACCTCCGGCAAAACCTCCACGCCCTGCTCGCTGCATTCTTTGGCCGCCGTAAAGATGGCGCGGGCCTGCATTTCGGTGATCTCCGGGAAGACAATACCCAAACGACAGCCGCGGAAGCCGAGCATCGGATTCGCCTCATGCAGGCTTTCAACCTTGCCGCGCAGCTTTTCAAACTCGATGCCCATTTTGTTGGCCAGCTCGCGGATTTCCTCGTCCTGATGCGGCAAGAACTCGTGCAGCGGCGGGTCGAGCGTACGAATAGTTACCGGCAGACCATCCATCGCCTTGAAGATGCCGACAAAATCTTCCTTTTGGTACGGCTCGACTTTGGCCAGTGCTTTGCGGCGATCTTCGACCGAATCCGCCACAATCATTTCTCGCACCGCATCGATCCGGTCGCCTTCAAAGAACATATGCTCGGTGCGGCACAAGCCAATGCCCTGCGCGCCAAAGCCACGCGCAACCTCGGCATCATGCGGCGTGTCGGCATTCGCCCGCACACCAATTTGGCGGAACTCGTCGGCCCAGCCCATCAACGTTTGGAAATCGCTGCCAAGCTCGGGATCTTGCGTTTCAAGCTGGCCTTCAAAGACCTCGCCCGTCGAGCCATCCAGCGTGATGTAATCGCCTGCCTTGACCGACGTGCCATCGACGCTGAACGCGCCGCCAGCATAGTCAACCCGCAGCTCGCCTGCGCCGGCAACACACGGCTTGCCCATGCCACGCGCCACCACGGCCGCGTGCGAGGTCATACCACCACGTGCGGTCAACACTGCCTGCGCGGCCACCATGCCATGAAAATCTTCCGGTGCGGTCTCAACCCGGACCAGAATGACCTTTTCGCCACCTTGCGCCAGCTGCTCGGCCATGTCGGGATCGAAGACGACCTTGCCTGTAGCCGCGCCTGGTGAAGCCGGCAGACCTTTGGTAAGTGCTTGGGCGCGGGCTTTTGCTGCTGGGGAGATCATCGGGTGCAGCAGCTGGTCGAGCTGCGCCGGCTCGACGCGCTGCACAGCAGCTGCCTGATCGATCAAGCCCTCGTTCGCCAGATCGACAGCAATCTTGACCGCTGCGGCGCCCGTGCGCTTGCCGGTTCGCGTTTGCAGCATATAGAGCGTACCGCGCTCGACGGTAAACTCCATATCCTGCACATCTTTGTAATGCTGCTCAAGCTGCTTGGCGATCGCCGCAAACTGCCCGTACACTTCGGGCATGTCGCGCTCCATCTCGGAGATCGGCCGCGGAGTGCGCACACCTGCCACAACGTCCTCACCCTGGGCGTTGACCAGATACTCGCCGTACAGCTTGGCCTCGCCGGTCGACGGGTTACGGCTGAACGCCACGCCGGTAGCGCTATCGTTGCCCATGTTGCCGAAGACCATGGTCTGGACGTTTACACCGGTGCCGAGATTATCGGGAATTTTGTTCAGGCGGCGGTAGTCGACCGCGCGGCGACCGAACCAGGAGCGGAACACCGCCGCAATCGCTTCCTGGAGCTGTGCCTGGGGATCTTCGGGAAATTCGACGCTCTTATCCTGCTTAATGATCGCTTTGAAGCGCTCGGCAATCTGCAGCAGCTCGTCCGCACTCAGATCGGTGTCTTGCCGCTGGCCATGGCCTTTGGCCTCGTCCATGACATGTTCAAACTTTTCGCCGTCGACGCCCAGCACGATCTTGCCGAAGAGCTGCACAAAGCGCCGATACGCATCAGCAGCAAAACGAGGATTATCGGTAAGCTTAGCCAGTCCTTCGCGCGTCTGCTGGTTAAGGCCCAGGTTCAGCACCGTATCCATCATGCCCGGCATCGAGAACTTGGCACCGGAGCGGACCGACACCAACAGCGGATTGGACGGATCACCAAATTTTTTACCGGTTTGTTTTTCAACATCCGCCATCGCCTCCATGACCTGCTCCATCAGGCCGGCTGGCATCTGCTGATTGCTCGCGGAATACTCGTTACACGCCTCGGTGGTAATCGTAAAGCCTGGCGGGACCGGAGCGCCCGACTTAGTCATCTCGGCCAGACCCGCGCCCTTGCCGCCGAGCAGGTCGCGCATTGAGGCGTCACCCTCGCGAAACAAGTAGACGTACTTGGTTGCCATGCTAACTCCTTCCAGTCATACAAAAGGCGCCGCCATCGCCTTGACTGCGCGTCGGTGAGCAGCTGGGACGAAAAGCATGCGCTCCTAGGCGCGATTGTAGCGCGATCCGGCAGGGGTGTCAAAAGCCGCAGTCCCATTGCCCGGCGATCAGCCGCAAGTATCCATTTTGCCGTTTGGCTGGTTATAATCGAGCTGCAGGGCATGTTATGATTGCCCACGATCAAAGAGGACACTCATGCACGCATCCTTTAACGAGCGCGAACGCACAGCAGCCTTATGGTTGGGCTGGTGGAGAACAGGCGTGACGAGGCTGCTGCTGTTGTGGGAGCATCCCGCCTGGGCGGCACTGCTAGCGATGCTGGCTTACGGGCTGATCGCAGCACGGCGCGGCTCGGTGGTACGCCTCACCAAATACCCGTACTTCAACTACCTCGCCGATGCGTTTCTGCATGGTCAGCTGTATCTGCGCCTGCGACCGGAGCTTACCCGAGATCTGAGCCTTTTCGACGGTCAACTGTATCTGTACTGGCCGCCATTCCCGGCAGTTGTGTTGATGCCATTCGTGGCCCTGTTTGGGATCCGCATGAGCGACGTGCTTGCGACACTTGCACTGGGCGGTCTGAACGTCGCACTGGTAGCCCTGCTGCTGCGGCGTGCGGTTGAGCGCAAGGTGATTGCCGTATCACCGCTCCAGCGCGCACTGCTGGTCTTGTTCTTTGCACTCGGCACCGTGCATGCCACACTTGCACCATACGGCATGGTGTGGTTTGTCGGCCAGCTAGTCGGCTTTGCCTGCGTAGCGTGTGCATATTTAGCGGCGCTTAGCCTGCGCCGAGTTCCGGCATTTCTCTTGGCAGGCGTGGGGATTGGCGCGGCGCTGCTGACACGTAATCACTTGGCGTTAGCTGGATTGTGGCCGGCGTGGTACTTGTTGTATGAACATCGCTCGGACGGCTGGCGACGTTTGGGGCACTATGTCGCGGTTGGCATCGCGCCTGTTGTGCTGGCCGTGCTACTCTTAGCGGCGTACAACTGGCTACGGTTCGGCAGCCCATTTGACAATGGACTTGCGTACCACCGCATGGCCGATATTTTCGTGCGTGACTATCAGCGCTATGGGGCCTTTAGCTTGCATTATCTGCGGACCAACCTGTTCTACCAGTTCGTTGCGTATCCGCTGCCGTTCCGCCCCAACAGCACCTATGGCGGCAGCTTGTTTCTGCTGAGTCCAGCCTTTTTTGGCGCTGTCTGGGCGGTGGTTCGGGCTAGTCGACTCATCAGCACCTGGGTGCTGGCCACCACAGTGCTGCTGGTTGCCATTCCGATTTTGTTGCTGATGGGAACCGGCTGGGTGCAGTGGGGTCCGCGATACACCCTGGATTATACAGTTCCGCTGCTATTGCTGACGGCAATCGGCATACGGCGCTGGCCGCTTTGGCTCCTATGCGTGCTCACCGCCGTTTCCATTATCCACTACATTGTCGGCGCGCTGTATTTGGGAAAATTTGTCATGTGAGCAGCAAGCCTCTGCACATGCTAATCCGGCTCGGCGTTGTCGCCGGTCAAGTACAGGATGCTGGCCCACATGCCGCGAGAGCTGCGGTAAAACCCGATTGGGAACAGGATCGCCACCAGCACAACCACGATAAAAGCCGGCAGCGCCGGCACTGAAGGTGTAACGCCGATGTAGATCCCGGAAAAGAGCACAATTAGCAGGGTGGCAACGGTATTGATGCCCATGCCGCCCGTTATTTCCCCCGACGAACGCTCAAACGCCAAGCCACAGTGAGGACACTCGCGATACATCTGGAAACCGGATTCAAACATGCGACCCTGTCGACAGCGTGGACAGCGGAGAATGAACCCGTCGAACAAAACACGTAAAATCCGCATCATTGGGGTGTGAACTCCGCATAGGCAGTGTAGGTTACCCCACGATACGTTACAACAGCTTCAACCGGAATACGAACACCCGCCGGCTCTTCGCCAATATAAAAGATAAAGCTGGCGACTCCATCCGCGCCTGTTGATTGTGGAATAGAGGGTCTGCGCTCTTCACCCCGGTAGCGATAGGTTTGAGCATTCGCGCCACGCGCCGTCTCGCCGCCGACAATCAGCCGTACGCAGGCCACGGCATCCGCCGGACGCATCGGCGCAGGATCAACCATCCAAAGTTGCAAGCCTTCCGCCGGCGTCGGCACATTCACTTGGCAAGGTTCACCGGGAAATGGTACGCTTGGGGCTGCCGGCGCAGGGGTGGCTTGTGGAACAGGTGAGGCCGGTTCAGCTGTCGGCGCA
>JADDQF010000078.1:44685-56892 GCA_016781505.1 bacterium | reverse complement strand
TTGACGACGCCAGTGCCCTTGAAGGGGATGCGGACGACGCGGACGACGCGGACGACGCGGACGACGCGGACGACGCCGAGGGCAAAGAGCAGCAGATCGCGCTGGTTGAGGGGCGGGTCCGGCCTGAGATTTACGAGGCGCTGATCGGCGCGCAGCCCGGCGAAACGCGCACGGTCACGGTTACCTATGGCGACGAAGAAGAAGACGAGTCGCTGCGAGGCCAGTCGGCGACCTATACCCTAACCGTCAAGAACGTGCAGGAGCGCCTGCTGCCCGACTGGGAAGAGCTGCCCACGCTCACCGAGTTCGAGGGCGATATCGACGCGATGCGCCAAAACGCGCGTGAGCGTTTGGAGCGCGCCGCCGAAGACAAGGCCCGCCGTGCGCTGATCGACGAATTCTTGAACAAGCTGGGCGAAGAAACCAGCTTCGAGATTCCCGAAGCCATGGTTCAAGAGCGAGCGCAGGAGCTGTTCCACCAGCAGGTCAGCGAATTCCAGCGCTACGGCATCGACGAAGATCAATTCCTCAAGCTGAGCAACAAGACCCACGACGAGGCCGTTGCGGAATTCATGGGCCAGGCCGAGCCGGATGTGCGTCGATCGTTGATCGTGCGCGAGGTGATCCGCCGCGAAGGGCTGACCGTTAACGACGAAGATTTTGAAGCCGAGAATGAGCGCTTCCTCCAGGATTTTGACGCGGAACGGCGTGACGAGGTCCGAAAGATGCTAGCTCAGCCGAACATGCGGCAGATGGTCGCATCGGCGGCGCTTGATCGCAAGCTGCGCGACCGATTGGTGGCGCTGGCGACTGGCGAAGTCGTAGCTCAAGCGCGAGAGGAGCGGCAGATGGAGACCGACAGCAACACGCCGGCAACGAGCGATTTGCCACAGCCAGCGGTGCAGAGCGACATCGCAACCGGTGGGGTAACCGAGAACAGCGTGTTTGATGATCCTGGTCCTGATCCAACAGCGGTGGCCGGCACAAGCTCGGTGGAGCAGGCAACGACGGCGGACTACGGTCAGCAGCGCACATCGTCGGACCTAGACGAAGCGGCAGGTTCGGCCGGCTCGAACGAAGCGTAGAAGGTGGTATGATCAGGAAGGGAGCGCATGAGCGCTCCCACCCTGACAGTATGCCAAGGAGGGCACGCATGAACTGGCTATCACCCCAAATGGTGATTCCGTACGTTGTGGAAAACACAAGCCGCGGCGAGCGCGTGTATGATATTTACTCGCGCCTGATGCGCGAACGCATTATTGTGTTGGGCACACCGATCGAGGATCAAATCGCCAACGTGATCGTGTCGCAGCTCCTGTTCTTGGAGCACGAAGATCCCGAGCGCGATATTCAGATTTTTATCAACAGCCCCGGCGGCTCGATCACGGCCGGGCTGGCAATCTACGACACGATGCAGATGATTCGGCCCGACGTGGCAACCTTCTGCGTCGGCATGGCCGGCTCGATGGCCACGCCAATCTTAGCGGGCGGCAAGAAGGGCAAGCGCTACTCGCTGCCGCACTCGACCATCCACATGCACCCGGCGGGCATTGGCCGCATCGGCGGCTACGCACCGGATGTCGAGATTCAGGCACGTGAGCTGCTGCGGATGCAGACCACAATTCGCGAGCTGTTGGCCAAGGACACGGGCCAGCCGTTGGATCGCATTGCTCGCGATTTCGACCGCGACCTGTACATGGACCCGCAGCAAGCCAAAGAGTACGGCATCATCGACGAGGTGCTGGAAGTTGGCGAGGGCGTTCCACCAGTAGCCGAGTAAGCTTGCTTGTCGAGGGGCGCGGGGCGTACCACAATACGCCCCCTGCACTCTAGCCTCATTCATCTTTACGCTCCACGTTGAGGAACCCTAAATGGCGCGAACCCGCAGCGGCCAACCGGCCTATGTTTGTTCATTCTGTACACGCGGCCAGGAAGAAGTCCAGCGTTTGATCGCCGGTCCCGGCGGCGTTTTTATTTGCGATGAATGCGTGGCGCTGTGTACGCAAATTATCGCCGAAGAGCGGGCAGCCAAGCCCGCGCCAACGTCGGCCAAACTCGGCCGTGTGCCGGCGCCCGCGCGTATCCGCGAGCAGCTGGATCAGTATGTGATTGGGCAGGAGCGCGCCAAAAAGGTACTGGCTGTCGCCGTGTACAATCACTACAAGCGGGTCCAGGCCGGCGGCGAGGCGGACGGCGTAGAGCTGCAAAAATCCAACATTTTGCTGCTCGGTCCCACGGGCTGCGGCAAGACATTGCTGGCCGAAACGTTAGCTAAAACCCTGGATGTGCCATTTGCGATTGCCGACGCGACCGCGCTGACCGAAGCCGGCTATGTTGGCGAAGATGTCGAGACGATTTTGCTGCGGCTGATTCAGGCGGCGGATGGCAATGTCGAGCGCGCGCAGCTCGGCATTATTTACCTCGACGAAATCGACAAAATTACTCGCAAAGCAGATAATCCATCGATTACCCGTGATGTATCGGGCGAGGGCGTGCAGCAGGCGCTGCTCAAGATCATGGAAGGCTGCATCGCGCATGTGCCGCCGGTGCCGGGACGGAAGCATCCGCAGCAGGAGTATATTCCGTTCGATACGTCGAACGTGTTGTTTATCTGTGGTGGCGCGTTTGACGGCCTCGACAAAGTGATCGCGAAGCGGGTGGGCGCGAGCCGCAAGCTGGGCTTCGGCCATGGCCGGGAAGCCAAGGAAGTGCGCGAGCGTGAAATATCGCGGCTGCTGGCCCAAACAACGCCCGATGATCTGCTGCGCTACGGTCTGATTCCAGAATTTATTGGCCGCTTGCCGGTTACCGCGTCGCTGGATGCCCTGGACAGCGCGGCGTTGTTGCGCATCCTGACCGAGCCGCGCAACGCGGTGGTCAAGCAATACCAGAAAATGATCGCGTTTGATCGGGTCGAGCTGGAGATCACGCCCGATGCGCTGCAAGTGATTGCGGAGCGGGCGCTGCATATCGGCACGGGCGCGCGGGCGCTCCGATCGATCGTGGAAGGCTTGCTGCTTGATATTATGTATGAGCTGCCTTCACGTGATAATGTGGCCAAATGCATCATAAACGCCGAGGTGGTGCATGGCCGAGGTCATCCGATCCTGGTGCCGCGTGCCGAATCGCGGCGCCGCGTGCTGGATGAAGCTGGATAATTCGGTCTCGAGCCAACCATTCTGGCAGCCAGCCTAGTAAGTGGGCGTTCTGCGCTTCGTCCATGGACGGATAATCTATTGCTCGCGGATGGTGGAGCAGCTCGTTCCAGCATCTGCTAGCGACAAGCCGAAGTGGTGCTATGCGTCTTCTGCGTAAAACCCGACCCACCAACGATCCGAAGCAGCAGCGCCGCATCCTGGTTGCCGACGACGACCCGTCGATTGCGCAGCTGGTGCAAACCGCCCTGCGCGATCCGCGCTATGAAGTAACGGCTGCCGTCAATGGTTTGCAGGCCATCCAGGAGTTCAAAAAAGGACGCTTTGACCTGGTGATTTTGGACGTGATGATGCCGTACGTCGACGGCTTTGAAGCCTGTCAGCGGATTCGGGAAACGTCGGATGTGCCAATCGTGATCCTGACTTCGCGTGACGGCGTCGACGATGTGGTTCATGGCTTTGAGCTTGGAGCGGACGACTACATCACCAAGCCATTCAAGATCGTCGAGCTGCTGGCCCGCGTCGAGGCGATCCTGCGGCGCGTCGAGGGGCAGCACGAACGGTTGGCGCCGCCGGTGCTGAACATTGCCGAGCTGCATATCGACAAACCACGGCATTACGTCGAGCTCAAGGGCAAACATATCCCGCTTACCCCGATGGAATTCGAGCTGCTGTACTTTTTGGCGGCTAACTCGGGCCAAGTCTTTGACCGGGAAACGCTGTTCCGGGAGGTTTGGGGCTATGAGTATGTGGGCGAGACCAACCTGGTCGATGTGTGTGTACGTCGTCTGCGCGAAAAGATCGAGGACGAGCCATCCAAGCCGCGGCGCATCGTGACGGTGCGCGGCGTCGGATACAAGCTCGCAGACGGCAGCGAATAACGCTACCTCCACCAAAACCTGCTAACGCCTACGGCGAGCTGTCGCCTACGCTCTTGATATGAGTGACGATGCGAACTGGATGGTGCTCGTCGCCGGCATTGCTCGACGCCGCAAATAGCCGACTTCAGCGCTGTGTTGGCTGGTACAAATGCTCCAGAACAAACCTTAACTTCATTCAAATGGCTGTCCAAAGCGCTCGCGATGGGCGACTTCAGCGCGCGGCTTGCGCTGCTTCTTGCCGTGGCCAATATCAGCGGTTGGATAGCCAAAAGGCAGAACGGCAAATACATCCAGATCATCAGGAATGTTCAAGAGCGGCTTGAGCGCGTCCAGCCCGCCAAAGCCGACCCAATTTGAGCCAAGGCCATCTGCCCAAGCAGTTAGAAACATAGATTGGATCGCGCGGCTGGCATCCGAGACCGCAAAGCGGCTCTTCTCAAGCACCACGACAATTGCCAAGGGTGCCTGCGCTACATACGGCCCGGTCCGCAACATGGCACCCATCTGTCGGAGCGTTTCACGGTCCTGCACAACAACAAAATGCCAGGGTTGGCCGTTCATGCTGCTGCCCGTGAGCCGGCCGGCCTCCACAATGCGCTGGATACTGTCTTCGGACACCGCTGTGTCCTGGTAGCTACGGACGGCCAACAGCGTTTGGACGGCCTCGAATACCTCCATAATGTCCTCCCTCCCCAGCAACACCTGCGCAGCTCGGCTGCGCAATCCAACCTGTCTCATCGTGAGGCAGTGTAGCATGGACTGGCAAAAGGCGATGCCCGGGGCTACAAAGCCGATGGTACGAGGCCCCGTATTATCCCCACAACGGCACACAACGACAAGGGCCGCGGCACAAAACCATGTGCCGCGGCCCTCACCTTTTGCCCTACCAGCTGGCTTACAGCGGACTTGCCGGGGTAGCTCCGTCCGCCTTGCCATTGGCGGAAGCGCCATCCGTTTCGCCCGACACCACCTCGGTCGCCGACATCACCGCCGGATTGCTGCTTTCTTCAAACGGCTCGACCGACATGGCGGCTACCTCGTCCCGCGCGCTGAGATCCATCACTCGCACACCCTGGGTTGAGCGGCCAAGGCATGAAATACTGGAGGCCGCCAGCTTGATCACAATCCCTTGCCGCGTGATAAACGTCAGGGTATCGGTTGGATCAACCACGCGGGCCACGGCAATATTATCGCCTTCGCGGAGGCGCATCGTGATCACGCCACCCGTGGCGCGGCCCTTGATCGGATACTCGTCTACCTTGGTACGCTTGCCCTGGCCTTTTTGAGTAACGACCAGCAGCTCAGCACCATTGCGCACGAGGTCCATACCCACGACCATGTCGTCGGCATCGAGATTGATTCCGGTCACGCCGCTCGCGGGTCGGCCCATCGGCCGGACTTGATTCTGCTTGAACCGGATCGTCTGACCCTTGCGCGTCGTCATCAAGATGTCTTCGTCGCCCGCGGTCATACGCACCCAGCGCAACGCGTCGCCTTCTTCGAGGCCAATCGCGATCAGACCATTCGAGCGTACCGCGGCATACTCCTTCAACACCGTCCGCTTGATCTTGCCGTTAACGGTCGCCATCAGCAGGTACTCACTGTCGAAGTTGGGCACCGGCAGCACGGTTGTGACCTGCTCGTTGGGCTCGAGCGAGATCAGGTTGACCAGCGGCAAGCCCTTGGCGGTCCGCCCGGCATCGGGCACTTCGTGAGTCTTGAGCTGATACACCTTGCCGCGGTCGGTGAAGAACAGCAGATCATCCAGTGTGTTGCAGGCGATCATATGCTGCACAACGTCCTGCTCGCGCGTGGTAATGCCCTTGATGCCTTTGCCACCCCGATGTTGCGGCCGGTATGTATCGGCGTTAACCCGCTTGATATAGCCGCGGTCGGTAACCGTGACCAGCACCTGCAGGTCGGGGATCAAGTCCTCGGCGGAGATATCGCCGCTGGCGTCGGCCATGATGCGCGTCCGCCGCGCATCGCCGTACTTTTCCTTGAGGTAGGCCAGATCGTCTTTGATGAGCTGGAACACACGGGGCGTATTCGCCAGAATATCTTCCAGGTTCGCGATCAGCTTGATCACCTCGCGATACTCATCCTCGATCTTTTTGCGCTCCATGTTGGCCAAGCGGCCCAGCTGCAGCTCCAAGATCGCGTTCGACTGCTCTTCGCTCAGGTGAAAGTTCTTGATCAGGTTGTTGCGCGCCGACTCGCGGGTGCGCGACTCGCGAATGGTGCGAATCACCTCGTCCAGGTTATCCAGCGCGATCTTCAAGCCTTCCAAGATATGCGCCCGCTTACGAGCTTTGTCGAGCTCGTACTCGGTCCGCCGCCGGATCACCTCCCGCCGATGCTCGATGTGGTACTGCAGCACCTTTTTGAGCGGCAACACCCGCGGCTGGTTGTCTTCCACCAGCGCCAGCATGTTGATGCCAAAGGTGACCTGCATCTGGGTGTACTTGAACAGGTGGTTCAGCACCTTGCGGGGCTGCGCGTCCTGCTTCAAGATAATCACCACTCGAATACCGGAGCGATCCGACTCATCGCGCACGTCGCGAATGCCTTCGATCTTGCGCTCCTTAACCAGCTCGGCAATCCGCTCTTGCAGCCGCGCCTTGTTGACCTGGTAGGGCAGCTCGGTGACAACGATATGAAACGCGCCGCGAGCCGCTTCCTCGATATGCGCCTTGGCGCGAATAATGATGTGGCCTTTGCCGGTTGAGTAGGCGTTAACAATGCCCTCGGTGCCCAGGATCACGCCGCCGGTGGGCAGGTCCGGACCAGGGATGTGCTCCATGAGCTCTTCAACCGTTGCTTCGGGGTTGTCGATCAGAAAGGTGATCGCGTCGCACAGCTCGCTGAGATTATGCGGTGGAATGTTTGTGGCCATGCCGACCGCAATACCAGCCGCGCCATTCAGCAGCAGGTTAGGCAGCTTGGCCGGCAACACCGAGGGTTGCATGTACGAGCCGTCGAAGTTCGGCACAAAATCGACGGTGTTTTTGTCGATATCGTAGAGCAGCTCTTCGGCGATCTGCGCCAGCTTCGCTTCCGTATAGCGCATGGCTGCGGGTGGGTCGCCGTCCACGCTGCCGAAGTTGCCCTGGCCATCCACCAGCGGATAGCGAATGTTCCATTCCTGCGCCAAACGCGCCAACGCGTCGTACACGGCGGTGTCGCCGTGCGGATGCATCTTGCCAAGCACGTCGCCGACGATACGCGCGCACTTTTTATACGTGGTGTTGTGCCGGATACCCATGTCCCACATGCCGTACAGGATGCGGCGTTGGACCGGCTTGAGGCCGTCTCGCACGTCGGGCAGCGCGCGCTGCACGATGACGCTCATCGCATAATCCAGGTATGCGTCGCGCATCTCTTTGACGATATTGACTGGCCGAACTAAACCAATTTCCACTCGAAAGCCCCCTCGACTGATACTCCGATTCATGCGATAGCAATGCTTTATTATACCACTTACAGGGCGCGCTGTCGACCCTGGATCAGCACACCAGTTCTAAAAATCTTCACGTTCTGCTATACTCGCAAGCTCATCCGTGACGCGCTGCATATTACTGAGGAAATCATGAAAGAACGGTGGGAACGCCAGGCCGCGTATCTTGAGCTCGACCATCCGACGCTGACCCGACTGGTGCAGCCGGCATTGGTGGGGCAGGAGGTTGCGGCCGCTGCACTTATGGCGGGTGGCTTTTCCAACACACTGTACAAGGTACAGCTTGCAGGCCAGGCCGAGCCGGTCGTGGTGCGCCTGTACACACGCGATGCCGCGAGCTGCCAAAAAGACATCGACCTGTATCGGCTGCTCCGGGGACAAGTGCCCATCCCAGAATTGCTATTTGCCGATCCCGATGGCACGCTTGGGGGCGTGCCGTATGCAGTGACAAGCTATGCTCCGGGAACAACGCTGGCTGATGTGTTGGCCCGTGGCACCCACGAGGAGATTGGCGGGGCCGCATTTGCCGCTGGGCAGGTGCTGGCGCGACTCGGCACGTTTACCTTTCGGAGCAGCGGCTTTTTCGGGCCGGGATTGGTGATCGCGCAGGAGATGACCACGGACCGCGATATGTTCCGCGGCTTCATCGGCGACTGTTTGTTCGCGCACGGCGCCGGCGAGCGGCTTGGGCCGGACGTTACGGAACAGCTGTGGACGTTTGTTACGGCGCACGCGGGGCTGCTTGACGTGCTGGCCCACGAGACAGCGCTGGTGCATTCCGACTTCAACGGGCCGAACATCATGGTTGAGCAGCGCGCGGGACAATGGAGCGTCACCGCCGTGCTCGACTGGGAGTTTGCCTTCGCCGGCACGCAGCTCTTTGACATCGGGAACATGCTGCGCAACGAGAATCGACTGCCGCCTGTTTTTGCCGAACAATTCGTTGCTGGTTATGTTGCCGAAGGGGGTAGCTTGCCGCCGAACTGGCAGCGGCTGGCCAAATTGCTCGATCTGTTGAGCTTGGTTGATTTCTTAACGCGCTCCACCGGCGGCGAGCCAATGGTGCGCGATGTGTCAGAGCTGATTGTGGCAACCATGGAGCGCTGGGCTGCAACCTAGGGTTCGGGTTCGCCCACCGGGTTCGTTCCGACTGAGCGGAGCAGCGTGCTCTCGTCCATCGCACGGCGCGCGGCGGCAGCACGAGCTCGGGTGGAGCGCGCCAGCCCGCCAAAGATCAGGGCAACGGCGAGTGTTACGCCGCCTACCGCGCCATAAATCAGCGGCATCGAAGCCACGCCTTGGACTGCGCTCACCGTGGCGGCAATGCTCAAACCTACGGCAAGGCCAACAAACAGCATCGCCCAGCCGAGCAGCAGGGCGGCATCGCGCTCGGCCTGCTGGTACTGCTCGACCAGATGCCCAACCACAAGCTTGATCTGGATCGGCGGCAGCGTACCCGGCGGATGCGGACTGGCCTGTTGCAGCTGCTGGATCACAATCGCCCGCAGGTAGCGCATGTTACGCTTCAGGTCCGCAATGGCCTTGGCATCCCGGGCTTGCGTCTCGGCCACCTTGCTGATCGTCTCGCCTTGGGAGGCAATCGCGCCCACTTGCCGATGCAGCACGTCGAAGGCCCGGATCAGCGCCTGGACGCGCCGCGACATCACATCGCCGGATTGACGATCAGCCGTGGCCGACGGTGCGGCCGTCCCCGCACCACTGCCGGATCGGGGCTCTCCTTGCAACGACTCTAATAGTGCGTCAAGCTCAGGCGGAGCCGTACGCCGCGGCGCGCCACCTGAAGGCGGAGTTTGAGTCATGTCCTTCGAACCCTTTGCTACACCTGGAGGCGCGTGCCGCGTGGCACGATAACCTGTCCGCCATGCTACTCGATGCCGATCCCGGTGTCAACCGAAATATATACTCAGTTTGAGGCGCAAGCGGCCGGTTTCATAGACTTGCTCCGGCCTCCATTGTCTCCTGCAGCGCCTTGATCTAACACAACGCTAACATCGTACTAATGCGACTTTTATGTTCGCTATGCTATCATCCCTGTCAGAAATTCTGCCAAGAGGTTTTACACATGGCATTTAATATCAATCGTTTTACACAAAAATCACAAGAAGCGCTGGTGGCAGCCCAAAATGTCGCCGAGCGCAACGGCAACAGCCAAGTCGAGCCGGAACATCTGCTGCTGGCGCTGCTGGAGCAGGGGGAGGGCGTTGTTCCCCAGGTGTTGGGCAAGCTTAACCTCGCCGTCGGCGCGCTGATTCAGCAAACCACGGCCGAGATTAACCGCCTACCCCGTGTCAGCGGCGGCGGCGTCGAGCGTGCGATCAGCCCGCGGCTGCGCAACGTGCTGGTACGGGCGCACGACGAGCTGCAAACATTTGGCGATGAGTACGTTTCAACCGAGCACTTGCTGCTGGCGCTGCTGGGCCACGCTGGCGGTGGTGTCCAGCGGCTGTTGCAAGCGGCGGGGCTGACCCGCGATGCGTTGCTCCAGGCGTTACGGGAAGTACGTGGCACGCAGCGCGTAACCAGCCAAACGCCGGAAGGCACATATGCTGCATTGGAACAATACGGCCGGGATCTGACCGACCTGGCCCGCCGTGGGCGGCTTGACCCCGTGATTGGCCGCGACGAGGAGATTCGCCGCGTGATTCAGATTTTGTCCCGCCGCACCAAGAATAATCCGGTGCTGATCGGCGAGCCCGGCGTGGGCAAGACGGCCATCGTGGAAGGCCTGGCCCAGCGCATCGTGCGCGGGGACGTGCCGGAAGCCTTGAAAGATCGGCGCGTCGTCAGCCTCGACATGGGCGCGTTGGTCGCCGGGGCCAAGTATCGCGGCGAGTTTGAAGAGCGGCTCAAGGCTGTGCTCAAAGAGATTCAGGAGCGTGAAGACGTTATCCTGTTCATCGACGAGCTGCATACCGTGGTTGGCGCGGGCGCGGCCGAAGGCGCGATGGATGCCGGCAACATGCTCAAGCCGATGCTGGCCCGCGGCGAGCTCCGCTTGATTGGCGCGACGACGCTGGACGAGTACCGCAAGCATATCGAGAAAGACGCGGCGCTTGAGCGGCGCTTCCAGCCGGTGCTGGTGGAACAGCCGAATGTGGATGACACCATCTCAATCCTGCGCGGCCTTAAGGAGCGCTACGAAACCCATCACGGCGTGCGGATCACCGACGGCGCGATCGTCTCGGCGGCGGTGCTCAGCGACCGCTATATCAGTGACCGCTTCCTGCCCGACAAGGCGATTGACCTGATCGACGAGGCGGCGGCCCGGCTGCGGATGGAGATCACCAGCGACCCGCAGGAGCTGGACGACCTGAAGCGGCGGATCATGCAGCTGGAGATCGAGCGGGAAGCCTTGAAGCTGGAAAAGGATGCGGCCAGCAAGGAGCGGCTCGACAAAATCGAGCAGACGCTGGCGAACCTGCAAGAAGAACGGCACGGCCTCGACGCGCAGCTGAGTCGTGAGCGGGAAGCGCTTGCACGCATTCAGCAGCTCAAAGAGCAGATCGATCAAACCAAGGTCGACATCGAGCGCGCGCAGCGCAACTACGATTACAACAAGGCGGCCGAACTGCAGTATGGGCAGCTGACGCGACTGGAGCAGGAGCTGGCCGAGGCCGAAGCGGCGGTTGCGGCCAGTGGCAATGCCTTGCTCAAGCAGGAAGTTGATGCCCAGGACGTGGCCGAGGTTGTGGCGCGCTGGAGCGGCGTGCCGGTGACCAAGCTGCTGGAGGGCGAGGTCGAGAAGCTGGTCAAGATGGAGGAGCGGCTCCATGCGCGGGTGGTGGGTCAGGACGAGGCGGTTCGCGCCGTCGCCAACGCGGTGCGCCGGGCCCGAGCCGGGCTGCAAGACCCCAATCGGCCACTGGGCTCGTTCCTGTTCCTGGGCCCTACGGGCGTAGGCAAGACCGAGCTGGCCCGCGCGCTGGCTGAGTTCTTGTTCGACGACGAGCACGCCATGATTCGGATCGACATGTCTGAGTACATGGAGAAGCACACGGTCGCCCGATTGGTCGGCGCACCTCCCGGCTATGTCGGCTACGAGGAAGGCGGCCAGCTGAGCGAGGCCGTACGGCGCAAGCCCTACTCGGTGGTGCTCTTTGACGAGATCGAAAAGGCGCATCCGGACGTGTTCAACGTGCTGCTCCAGATTTTGGACGACGGTCGCTTGACGGATGGGCAGGGACGGGTGGTCAATTTCAAGAACACCGTGATCATCATGACCAGCAACATCGGCAGCCCGATCATCATGGAGCTGACGCAGAGCGGCGCGAGCGCTGAGGCGGTGCGGGTGCGGGCGATGGAAGAGCTGCGCGCACAGCTGCGGCCCGAGTTCTTGAACCGGATCGACGAGGTCATCGTCTTCCAGCCGCTGAGCCGCGAGCAGATCGGCCAGATCGTCGAGATTCAGCTCGGCAATCTGCGCAAGCTGCTGGCCAACCGCAATATCGGTCTGGAATTGACGCCCGCGGCCATTCGGCAGCTCGGCAAGGAAGGCTACGATCCGATCTACGGCGCGCGGCCGTTGAAGCGGGTCATTCAGCAGCGGCTGCAAAATCCGCTGTCGCTCAAGCTGCTGCAAGGCGAGTTCCGCGACGGCGACACAATCATGGTGGATGTCGGGGCGGATGGCGGATTTAGCTTCAGCAAAGTGGCGCAGGCCGAGGTTGTTGCAGCATAACCAAGGCTTCACGTT
>JADDQF010000078.1:0-44516 GCA_016781505.1 bacterium | reverse complement strand
TGCTCCGAAGTGTCCGGAGGAGGGTGCTTGTTTTAACCACTTCATCAATCGTTCCGTACTCGGCTATGGACCAGCGGGCAGGTCCCACACTTTGTCCCTGTGCCAACTTCTAGGCGCACACCCATTAGACCAGCCGTGTTCCTCGATCCCTTATCCCGCGTACTTCGCGCCAGGCACGGTGCAGGTCACCACCCGCTCGGAGCGACTCAACGATGATCATCGGGATGAACCATAGACTCGCGCCAACAAGCAAGGTGTCCGAGCGTGGAATTCGTGTAGCTCGGCCATAGCAAGGAATACCTAGGCCGGTAACGAGGGTAAAGACGGGCGCTGCCAGATACATCGCCAAGCGCGCGGCCGGGTGAGCTGCGCGAAGGGATGCTCCATCCGTTCGGGCGCTGAAGAACGGGATATGGCAAAACAGCCAGCGGAGCCCGGGCGGATACCAGTGCGGACTGGTCGTGCCATGCACCCCGTAGCCGACGAAGCGGATCCCGAGCAGGCGTCCGACCGCCCAATGCGCGATGGCATGGTTGCAAAAGTAGGTGATGAACCAGCTCGTGAGCATGAGCCGGGTGGGGTGCGGCACGGCTAGGCGACGTGCGTAGGCCAGCAAGGCGAGACTACCCAGCAGTCCACCGCCTTGGAGGAGGTTGCCGTGCGTGATCGAGAGCATGAACCACGGCCGTGTCTGGCGTGCCATCACCCCTCCATTGTTGAAGATCGCTGTGCCATGCTATTGCCACCGTTGGTGGACGGCGCAGCAAGGATTGGTCCACAAGCGCGGGATGCTCGGGCAGCGACGCGGAGCTACTGGTCCAATGGCCAGTCCGCGCTACCAGCTTCGCCAGGGCGCGGCGACCGAGAACGCGCTACAATACCAAGAGTTATTGGGGGGAAAGTACACGCTTATGTTTGGAGGAGCTCCCGGGGGTAACTGGTGGTCGTTTGTGCGCTTCGACGAGGAGCGCGACCGGCTGACGATCAGCCGGCACTTGCTGCGCCGGGTGGCAGAGTATGCCAAGCCGTACAAGGGCGCGATCGCACTCATGCTGCTCGGCATTCTGCTGACGTCGCTGCTCGACCTGCTGCCGCCCTTGTTGTTACGCTATTTGATCGACCGCGCACTGCCGCAGGGCGACCGTCCCGGCGATCTCCAGCTACTGACCTGGATCGGCCTGGGCATGGTGGCGCTGCCCTTCATCAGCGGGCTGATTGGCGTGGGCCAGCGGCGGATGAGCGCCTGGGTCGGCGAAAGCTTGATCCACGATCTACGCCGCGCGCTCTACGATCACATGCAGCAGATGGGGCTGCGCTTTTTCACCAACACCAAATCGGGCGAGCTGGTGTCGCGCCTCAACAACGATGTAGTGGGAGCGCAGCGGGCGGTGACGAGCACGCTGGTCGGGATCATTACCAACGTGGTGCTGCTCACCATTACCCTGGGGATCATGCTGTATCTGCAGTGGCAGCTGACACTGCTGGCGATTATTATCTTGCCGCTGTTTATTCTGCCGTCCCGGCGTGTGGGCAAAATCCTGCGCCGCCTGACCCGCGAGCAGATGGAGCACAATGGCAAGATGAACGCCCTGATGGGCGAAACGCTCAACGTCAGCGGCGCCCTGCTGGTCAAGCTGTTTGGCCGGCGCGCGGATGAGGTGGCACGGTTTAGCAGCCATGCCGCGGATGTGCGCGATATCGGCGTGCGCTCGGCGGTTATCGGGCGCTGGTTCTTTTGGGGCGTCGGACTGGCAAGCGCGTTGGGCGCCGCGATGGTCTATTGGGTCGGCGGCTACTTTGCGATTCAAGGTACCTTCACCACCGGCCAGCTGGTAGCGTTCGCGGTCTATCTCACGCAGCTGTATGGTCCCTTGGCGGCCCTGGTCAATGCGCGCGTCGAATTGGCGACGTCGCTGGTGAGCTTTGAGCGCGTCTTCGAGGTGCTGGATCTGCCGGTTGAAATTCAGGACCAGCCCGCCGCCGTGCAGCTCGACGATGTGCAGGGAGCCGTCACGTTTGAGCATGTATCCTTTTCGTATCTGCACACGCCCACAACCGCGGCAACGTCGCTCACACCACGCGATAAGCCGGTCGGCTCCGTGGATCCTCATGCGCCGATCCAGCCCATCACCAGTCGTTACTGGGCCCTGGACGATGTATCGTTTGCGGTGGCGCCAGGGCAGATGGCTGCGCTGGTTGGGCCGAGCGGCTCGGGCAAGACCACCGTTACCTACCTGCTGCCGCGGTTGTACGACCCAACCAAGGGCACGATCCGGCTTGACGGGCACGATCTGCGGGATTTGGCGTTGGATACACTGGCCCAGCACATCGGTATGGTGACCCAAGAGACCTACTTGTTTCACGACACGATTGCCGCCAATCTACGCTATGCCAAACCCGATGCGACGCCGGCCGAGCTTGAAGCAGCGGCTCGTGCGGCTAATATCCATGACCTGATCGCCCAGCTGCCGGAAGGCTACGACACCCTGGTGGGCGAGCGGGGCTACCGCATGTCCGGTGGCGAAAAGCAGCGCCTGGCGATGGCGCGCGTCATCCTCAAAAACCCGCGCATCCTGGTGCTGGACGAGGCGACCTCGGCGCTCGACAGCCAGTCGGAGCGCGCAGTTCAGGAAGCGCTCGTCGAGGTGATGAAGGGCCGCACCACGCTGGTGATTGCGCATCGGTTGTCCACAATTTTAGCGGCCGACTGCATCCTGGTCATGGAGCATGGCAAGCTGGTCGAGCAGGGCACGCATAGCGAGCTGATGGCCCGCCAAGGACTTTACGCCCAGCTGTACCATACGCAGTTCCGCGATCAACCCGAGCTGGCCGTGGTGCCCGACTAAAACCAGGCAGAGCCGCAACGTTTGCAAGCAGCCCCGAGTCGCGCAGGCTGCCTTGGCAGCAGGGCCACGGTCGATACGGGGCTGGGCGGCAACGCTTGCGGCTGCCTTGCGAATCGGCTACACTGAACGCGAAGTGAGGAATCGGCTGTGCATGTTCCGTGGAATCCTGCAAATTTATTAAGCTTTGGCCGGCTCATTGCCACCGTGCCACTAGTTGTGCTTATTCTGATGGCTACGCCTTGGACCTTGTTTGCCTCGGCGATTTTGTTCGTGGTGATGGCCATCACCGACACAGTTGACGGCCGATTAGCGCGGCGCTACGGATGGGTCAGCAATATCGGCATTTTCCTTGATCTGACAGCGGATAAAGTGTACACGGCGGCCACCCTGATCGCGATGGTGTCGGCCAGCATTCTCGCGCCCTGGATCGCCATTGTGATCATCGCGCGCGAATTTATTGTGTCGGGAGTGCGATCGTTCGCGGCGGCGGAAGGGATGGTCATTCCGGCCGACAAGTGGGGCAAGCACAAGATGTTGACCACGATTATCGCCATTGTGTGGATGCTGGTAGCGGCCAGTGCCGGATTTGCGAACGGCAGTCTGGATAGCTCAACCCTGCCGACGCTGTTTGATCCAGCCGGGCCGCTTCGGCTGGTTGCACTCTTTCTGAGCCTGGGTTACTGGGTCATGCTGGCAGCCGTGTTGCTGACGATCTACTCGGGCTATGAGTATCTGCGCAAAGCCGCGCCACTGTTTCGTAGTTGAACAGATGTACGGTAGTTTGGTATAATTAACCACAGGCATGACGGACGAAGCACGCGATTATGAAGCCCTAATTGCCGCGTTGCAAGCGATTGCGGACGAAGTACAAGTTTGCACAGCGTGTGAGCTCCACAAAGGCCGCACCCATGCGGTGCCCGGCGAAGGGCCAGTCAATGCCGAGATCATGTTTATCGGCGAGGCACCAGGCTTCAACGAAGATCAGCAAGGTCGACCGTTTGTTGGCGCGGCCGGTAAGTTGTTGGAAGAATTACTGGCCGAGCTGGAGTTGACCCGCGACGACGTGTGGATCGGCAACGTGGTCAAGTGCCGGCCACCACAAAATCGTGATCCGCGGCCCGAAGAGATTGCAGCGTGTGCAGGCTACCTGGAGCGGCAGATCGAGCTGCTCCAGCCCAAGCTGATCGCGACGCTGGGTCGCTACTCGATGGAGAAGTTCTTCCCCGGCGCCAAGATCACGCGGGTCCATGGCCAAGCCCGGCGTGAAGGCTCGCGCGTGCTGATCCCGCTGTTTCACCCGGCCTACGTTCTGCGCAACATGAACGCGCTGCCGGATGCCAAGCGCGATATGCGCAAAATCCCGCGCTTGTTGGCACGCTTGGAGCAGGTGTTGACGGAAGAAGCGGCCAATCCGGCAGCGACCGAGTCCGCCCCCCCGCCGGACGAGCCGGAACAGCTTTCGTTGTTCTAAGCAAGGGAAAAGCAGCGGGCAGCGACCCGATAGCTGGCGCGGAACTTGCTTATGTCATGTCGAAAAACAGGAACATACCGAACGTTGTTGTGAAAACATATCGACTGAGTACAACTGGACGCAGAATTGCGCTGCTGCTCGCGCTTGGCGGTGGCGTGGTATGGCTGTTTGCCGTATGGAAGCTGGCGGACGTGCTCGGCATCAGCTATCTGCATTTGCCTTCCACGCTGCAAGCTGTGGTCGAAGGCGGCTTAACGGCCAGCCAGATTGTTCCGGCCGTGCTGCTGCTGGTGTTGATCATTGCGGCGCCGCTGCTCGTTTGGAATGTTGTGGAAGAATGGTCGACGAGCTACACCGTGCGGGATGACGGTCTGCTTTACGATACGGTGCAGGGCATTTCGGTCCTGTATCCGTGGCACGCAATTAAAGGCCTCCGGCGCGTCGATCCCGAGGCGGACGAGCCCGTACACGAGCTGATCGTGGATCAAGCCGGCATTTGCCAGATTAACAGTCGCGTCCTTCGCTGGCTGCATCGTCAAGCTTTCGGCCGCAGTCGTGTGCCGATCTATGCGCACGTCGTTGACCGCGATCAGCTGCTTGACGAGATTGTGGCCCGCGCCGGGCTTGCTTTCAGCGCTCAACCCGTCACCTTCAGCGCCCAAGGGGAACGACCATCGGCGTAGCGGTAGCTGCAGGCAATCGTTGAGCGCATTGAGCTGTAGAACGCTGGTAGCCCGTTAGGCTGCCGCAAACATTGTTAGGGTGCTGCGAAGCACACAAGAAAGGAGTGTCAGAGCCGGCGCTTGGCCGTGCTCTACTTGTTGTATGGGGAAGAATCGATTACGGGTGATACCGCTTGGCGGTGCCGGCGAAGTAGGCCGGAACTGCTGGGCGCTCGAGTACGGCGATGATGTGCTGGTACTCGACATGGGGGTTATGTTCCCCGAAAATGAAATGCTGGGCGTGGATCTGATCCTGCCCGATCCGACCTATTTGCAGGAGCGGAAGGCCAAGATTCATGGCATTTTTATTTCCCATGGCCATGAGGACCATATCGGTGCGCTGCCGTACTTGCTGCCGCTGTTGGATTTTCCGGATCTGTACGGCACCAAACTTACCCTCGGCCTGATCCAGCCGAAGCTCAAGGAACACAGGCTCCTGGACAAGCTTGAGCGCAAGCAGATCGAGCCGGGTGGCAAGTATGTCGCCGGGCCGTTCACGATCGAGCCCTTCCATATCGCGCACTCGATCCCGGATGCGGTTGCGTTTGGCATCACCACGCCGGCCGGTCTGGTGGTGTATCTGACCGACTGGAAGTTCGATCATACGCCGGTTGACAACTGGCCAACTGATGTGAGCAAGATGGCTGAGCTCGGCCGCCGCAACCCGCTGCTGCTGCTGACCGACTGTGTGCGCGCCGAGTCAAAGGGCGTGACGCCGAGCGAGCGCGTGATCGGCACGGCCTTCGACAATATTTTTGCGGTTGCCCAAGGCCGCATCATTGTCGCTTCGTTTGCGTCCAACATTTCGCGCGTACAGATGGTGATCGACACGGCCGAGGCGTATGGCCGCAAGGTTGTGCCGGCGGGTCGCTCGATGGAAAACAACGTGCGGATTGCGCAGGAGCTGGGCTACCTGCGAGCGCCGGAAGGGCTGCTGATTCGGCCCACCCAGATGGCAGAGTACAACGACGACGAGATTGTGGTCGTGTGTACCGGCAGCCAGGGTGAGCCCATGGCGGCGCTGGCCCGTATGGCCAACCGCGATTACCAGCATCTCAAGATCAAGGAAGGCGATACGGTGGTGGTTTCGGCCACGCCGATCCCTGGCAACGAGACCTCGGTGCACAAGGTGATCGACAACCTGTACCGCTTGGGCGCCGAGGTGGTGTACGGCTCGGATTCGCCAATCCATGTATCGGGGCACGCGGCGCAGGAAGAGCTGAAGATGGCGCTGGCGCTGCTGCGACCGCAGTATGTCGTCCCGTTCCATGGCGATTATCGCCACATGGCGATCTACAAGAAGCTGGCGACCAGCATGGGCTACACGGCCGAGCGTGTATTGCTGCCGGAGACCGGGGCGATCATGGAGTTCAGCCAGGACTTCGGCGAGATCGTCGGCAAAGGTCCGGGCGGGCTGATCTATGTGGACGGCACGCAGATCGGCGGCGATGTGACCAACGCCGTGCTGCGCGACCGGCAGATGTTGGCCAAGGACGGCATTTTGATGGTCGTGGTCAGCGTCGACGCGGCGACCGGCAAGGTGATAGCAGGACCGGATGTGGTTAGCCGCGGCTTTACACATGTGCGACAATCAACTGACTTGATCGAAACAACCAAGCAGCGCCTGCGCGATTCGTTGAACGGAATCTCGGAGGCGCGGTCGCATGGCAACGGCGGCACGACCGATCTTAACTATATTCAGCGCAAAATTAAAGATACTGTCGGCGAGTATCTGTATCAGCAGACGCGCCGACGGCCGATGATTTTACCGGTGGTGATGGAGGTATAGCGGAAGGCATCAGCCGTCAGCTTTCAGCTTGAAAACCCTGCGTTGACGGCTGATGGCTGACAGCTGATAGCTGACCGCTCAACTATGGCCCACAAGCGATCACAATCCAAATCCGCGGCGGGGTCGCCTAAAAGCAGCCCGACGCAGCGCAAATCCGCGCCGAGCCGCAGCAGCTCGGCGCGGAAAGCTAGCAGTCGCAGCGCCGCACAGCACAAACCGTGGCTATCGCCTCAGCAGCAGCGCGAAATGTTTGCGTTTGTGTTGATCGGCCTGGGCCTGCTGTTGCTGGTTCTGCTGGGCAGCGCGAATCGGGGCGTTGTCGGGCAGGGCCTGGTCGATATCGTCCAGCGTGCGTTTGGCAACAGCGGCATTGTGCTGCCGGTGCTGTTTATCGCGGTGGGTGGGCTGATCCTGTGGCAAGAACGCTTTGTGGACGCCCCGATCTCGGGTGGCAACATCACGGGCGTGATCCTGCTGGCGATTGTGCTGCTTTCTGCAACCGAGTTCGCGTCAACCGCCGTTATTTTCGCCGACCAGCTCGATGCGCCACGTTCGATCGGCGGCGCGATCGACCTGCTGCTGATGCAGTCCTTCGGGGTGGCAGGTGCGGGCGTGCTGCTGACGCTCGTCTTTGTGCTGGGCGTGATGCTGACCTTTAACGTGACGCTGCGCCAAATCTTGAGCCATACACAGGCAGCGCTCAGTAGCTTGTGGACGGCGCTTCGTGGCCCGCAGGTGGAGGAGCACAACCCTGACGACGAGCTTGCGCAGGAGCCCGTGCCATTTGCCGAAGAACTCAAGAGCAAGCGCGGCCTGCCACGCACGCAGCCACCTGCACTGAATGGCGGCGCTCAGACACGGCTTGCTTCCGAGGCTGGCAATGAACAGCCGGTCCAGCAGGTTATTTTCACCCCGATCGCCGCGCGGCCAACCCAAGCCAATCTGTTCAACCGCGCTGAAGGGGCGGCAACAGGGGAAACGATCAAGGTCAACGTGCCGACGAATGAGCAGCGAGCCGCCCTCGCCAACGCCGAAACCCAGCGCATTCAGCTGCCGCCAGCAGTGAAGCCAGAACAGGCAGATGGCGCTAGCTACCAAGCTACTCCGCCCGCCAACACCAAGCGCGCGGCCGACAAGCAGGAGGCTCAGCTTAAGAAAGAGGCCGAAGAGGCCGAGATCGCCACGATCGACGCCAGCGGCCCGCGGCAAGCATGGCCCATCCCCAGTGTCGCGCTGCTGGACGATTTCAGCGAGAGCGAGGTCGACGACAACGAGAAGCGCACCAAGGCGCGGGTCATCGAAGACACGCTGGCATCGTTCAAGATCGAAGCACAGGTCCGCAACATGAAGGTCGGGCCGGCCGTTACGCAATATCTGCTGCAGCCGGCGATTGGCATCAAAGTGAGCCGGATTACCGGTCTGGAGCGAGACTTAGCCCTGGCCCTGGCCGCGCCTTCGGTGCGTATCGAAGCGCCGGTTCCGGGCACATCGTACGTCGGCATTGAAGTGCCTAACTCCGCTATTTCATCGGTGTCGATGAAGGAAGTGATCGATACCGATGCGTTTGCACAGCATAAGGGCAAGCTCAAGCTCGCCCTGGGGCGGGACCTGTCGGGCGCGCCGGTAATCACCGACCTGACCAAAGCGCCCCACCTACTGATCGCCGGGGCAACCGGCGCGGGCAAATCAGCAGCCATCAATTCCATTGTTTGTACACTGCTCATCCACTACACACCGGACGACCTCAAGTTCATCATGGTCGATCCCAAGATGGTGGAAATGGTGATGTACAACCACATACCCCATCTGCTGGCGCCGGTGGTAACGGAGCTGGAGCGCGTTGTGAGCCTGCTCAAATGGGCTGTCCGTGAGATGGAGCGCCGCTATAAGCTGCTGGCCCAAAAGGGCTACCGCAACATCGAATCGTTCAACCTTGCCGCACGGAAAGGCACGGCAGGGAGTGATCCGCTGCCATACATCGTGATCATTATCGACGAGCTGGCCGACCTGATGTTGATGGCGCCCGACGAAGTTGAGACGTTGATCTGCCGGCTGGCACAGATGGCCCGTGCCATCGGCATCCACCTGATTTTGGCGACCCAACGGCCCTCGGTCGATGTAGTGACGGGCCTCATCAAGGCCAATTTCCCTACCCGCATGGCTTTCGCTGTTACCTCACAAACCGACTCACGCGTTATTTTGGATCAAAATGGCGCTGAGCAGCTGCTAGGCAAAGGCGACATGCTGTACCTGGCCTCGGACGCGTCCAAGCCGATCCGGGTGCAAGGCACCTTCGTGTCGGACAAAGAGATCGAGGGGATTGCGCGCTTCTGGCGGGCAGCCCAAAAGCCGACGAGCGAGCAGAGTGGCCCCAAGCCCTTGCCGCTCAAGCCCATCCAGCGCGACACCCAGCCTGGTGATGGTGCTGCTGCCGAGGAGCACGAGCAGCCAACCGTTACCGTGTCGGCTTTGCCGGATGCGCATACCGGCCACCTGACCGACAGTGAGCAGGATGAGTTGCTGCCTAAAGCAATTCAGCTGGTGCGGCAGCATGAGCGTGCTTCGGCCTCGCTGTTGCAGCGGCGGCTGCGCATCGGCTACTCCAAGGCAGCCCAGCTGATCGAGCTGCTGGAGCAGCAGGGCGTGGTCGGGCCGGCGGAAGGCAGCCGTTCACGCGAGGTTCTGAGCGAGGATGATCGTCCCAACCTTTCGCTCTGAGGTGGGAACAAATTGCTGTGGGCCGGAACGGTGCGCCTATGACTCGTCATGATCAAACCATCCAATGGGCGTCCAAAGTGCCGCAATGGAAGCTGCGCCGCTTGTATGAAACGGACGCTCGGGGTATCGTCGACGAGGAGCAGATCGCTGCAGTTGGCTGGGCCCTGTGGCAGCGCTGCGACAGCATTCTGACCGTTACCGCAGCGCATTACGGCCAGGTGGGTTGTCCGGCGTGCGACACCATCATTGAACGCCACAGCCGCGGGTTCACCGCCGAAATGATCGCCTGTCCAATGTGTGGCTGGACCACGCCGTGGGCCGACTACCACCGCACCTACCGCGGTAAACAGCTCTTTGGCGCCAACGCGGTTGATGTCTTCAAGCAGTATCACCAGGCCTTTCCGCAGGCACAAACACCCCAGGCGAAGATGCTGCTCATCGACCGGCTGATCCACGCGTTCCACGTCAGCCTTCAGGAGATCGGACGGCCAGCGGCGGCGAATCTGATCCAAGGCTCGCTCGCCGATGTTATTCGATTTCTGGATACGCTGACCAATAGCGGAACCAGCGCTACCGGACTGGACGATTCACGGGATGCTTGGCGCCGAACGCTTGCCGCCGCTGCATGGTTCGCACAGCTTAACGGTCCAAAGCGAGATTCGTAAGGGATGGGGAACGTCGCCACCGGAGGAGGACGAGCTACAGTATGCTTGTACATCACGGGCCGACGCATGCGGATTATCGTGGACTTACCCTGCTGGTGAGAGGAAACGCCAATGGATCAGCTCGTAGAAACTGATCCATTGGCGTTAAAGACCTAGCTCCGCTTACCGGGCAAGCTGCAGCGCGTGCATCACGGTGGTGCCGCTCGGCACGTGGAGTCCGGGCAAATCGTCCACCGTTGTTTCAGGATCGATCCGGCATTGGCGGCCAATCGTGGCGCTGGCCGGAATATGCCCTCCATAGCCGATCACGGTAAGGCCGTCGGTGATATGCTCCGGCTCGGTCATATTGGGACGGACCTGTTCGTCCACGCCAACGCGCGCGCCCGTGCCAATGCGCACCTGTTCGTCCACGATGCAGCGATCAACCACGGCATCCGCATCGATCACGGTATCCAACATCACGATCGAGTCACGTACGACCGCGCCCGGCGCAACCCGCACACCCGGCGACAACACACTGTTGATCACCTGCCCCTCGATAATGCAGCCATTCGAGATCAAGCTGCGTTGCACGCGCGCCCCCGGCAACAACTTGACGGGCGGGCGCTCTTCCGAGCGGGTATGGATCACCCAGTGGGGATTGTTCAGATCCAGCCGCGGCTCTTCGGCCAGCAGGTCGAGCTGGGAGCGCCAGTACACCTGCAAGCTGCCGACATCCTGCCAGTAGCCATCAAAAACATGGGCATGGACGCGATCAAACTGGACCATCCGTGGGATCAGATTGCGCCCGATATCGTGCGACGACGCGGGATCGCGGGCGTCTTCCTGCAAGCGCTGCAGCAGCGTTTTGGTGTTGAAGACATACACGCCCATCGAACCAAGTGTGCTGGTGGTCTGCCGGGGCTTTTCTTGAAAGCCCACCACGCGCATTTGGTCGTCCAGCGTCACCATGCCAAAGCGATCAACCTGATCCGGCGGCACCGGCACTACGCCGATGGTCAAATCCGCGCCGCGTTGGGCATGCGCCTCCAGCAGCGGGCGGTAATCCATGGTATAGATTTGGTCACCGGACAAGACCAGCGTTACATCGCTTTCGGCATCGGCCAGCCAGCGCCGATTTTGCAGCAGTGCTCCCGCTGTACCGCGGTAAATATCCTCGTTGAATTCATCGCGAAAGGGCTGCCAGATGAACAAGCCATTGGGCCGACGCCGGTTAAGGTCCCATGGATCGCCCAGGCCCACGTGGTCGAGCAGCGACTGGGGTCGGTAGTCGGTGAGCAAAGCGACGCGGCGCAGTCCGGAGTTGACGCAGTTCGACAGCGCAAAGTCGACGATGCGATACTTGCCGGCAAAGGGCAAGGCTGGCTTAGCCCGATGCGCTGCCAGAATACTTAGCCGTCGCTCACGACCACCGGCCAGAATCAGAGTGAGAACGTTCATGGTTACTCCTCACCGTGCGATGATGTGCTCAGTTCACACAACTGCCTGCTACGCTACACTGTAGCAAGGTGCTGACCAACGCGCCAAAAGCGTGCTGCAGTTCACCGCAATGCTCTGGAGCAGGCGGCTTACGCCCCGTACGGCACCCAGATATTTTTGACCTGCGTCGCCTGGCGTAAGAACTCCTCGCCCTCGGCGCTCGCGCGATCGAGCCAATCACGCTGGCCGCTCCAGCTCCAGGTTCGTTTCAGATTGCCCACGGATGCCCGCTCCACCAGCGCGCAGCCGGCAGCGCTGCCGCCATACCACAGCGCATCGACATCGTTGTGCTCGGCCAAAACCTTGGCCAGCGCATCCCGCGGCCCGGTAACGATGTTGACCACACCAGCGGGAACGTCGCTGGTATCCAGCACTTGATACAGGTCCGTCGCCGATAACGGATGCCGCTCGGAAGGCACCAGCACCACCGTATTGCCCATGGTAATCGGCGGCGCCAGCAGCGAAATGCAGCCAAGCAGCGGAAACTCATCCGGACAAACGACGCCGATCACCCCAATCGGCTCGGGCACCGCCAGCGTTACGTTCCGCAGTGGCGTGGCATGTACGGCACCATCGTACTTGTCGGCCCACGCAGCGTAGGTAAACAAGCGCTCCAGCGCAGCTTCGACTTCGGCCTCGGCCGCTGCAAGCCCTCGGCCCGTCTGGCTCACGATGCGTTGGGCGAACTCGGCGGAGCGCGAGCTCAAGTTTTCGGCAATGTAGTATAAGATTTGAGCCCGCGCATGGGCTGTTTGATCGGCCCACTTGCCAGCGGCGCGCGCCGCCTCGACGGCGTTGCGGATATCTTTGCGGTTGCCGTCGCCGACTTCGCCAATGATGCGGCCATGCGGATCGGTCACCGTACGGCTGTAGCCCGAGTCCGGCCGCGCTTGCTTGCCGCCGATATAGTGCTTGGGCGTACGATCAATCGGGGGCAGCAGAGTTGGGAGCGCTCCATGCTGGCCATTGCCGTTCGCCTGCTGCCCATCGTCCGGCTCGACGGTACCGCTTAGCGCCTGGATGTTAGCCCGTGACGACGGCCCAGCGGTTCGCTTGACATACTCGTACAGTCCTTCCTTGCCACCCTCGCGCCCAAAACCACTTTCACGATAGCCACCGAAGCCGGCCGCCGCGTCGAAAAGATTGGTGCTGTTGACCCAGACCACGCCTGCCTTGATCTGCCGCGAAACATCAAGCGCCAGGTTAATATCCTCGCTCCATACACTTGCCGCCAGCCCGAAGCGTGTGTTATTAGCCAACGCAACCGCCTCAGCCGGCGTCCGAAAGGTCATGGAGATAAGCACTGGGCCGAAAATCTCAACCTGGGCGATTGTTGCAGCAGGAGCGACGTCGGTAAAGAGCGTCGGCGGATAGAAGTAGCCTTCGGTCGGACAAGCCCATGACGGCTGCCACATGGTTGCGCCCTCGGCCTGGCCCTGAGCCACGAGCTGCCGGATCTTTTGCAGCTGCGTCGGCGCCACGATTGCGCCGATATCGATCGCTTTGTCGAGCGGATCGCCGATGCGTAAGCGCTCCATGCGGGTGCGTAGCTTGTGGATCAGCCGCGGCGCAACGCCTTCCTGCACCAGCAGCCGCGAGCCGGCGCAACACACCTGGCCCTGATTGAACCAGATCGCGTCGACGACGCCCTCCACCACGCTGTCGAGGTCGGCATCCTCGAACACAACAAACGGCGACTTGCCACCTAGCTCAAGCGAAAGCTTCTTGCCGCTGCCGGCTGTCGCCGCCCTAATAATCCGCCCAACCTCGGTCGAGCCGGTAAAGGCGATCTTGTCGATATCCGGGTGTTTGACGATCAACTCGCCAACCTGGCCATCGCCCGTCACAATGTTGACTACGCCCGGCGGCAGACCAATCTCAGCACATATTTCGGCAAACGCCAGGGCCGTCAGTGAGGTCCACTCCGCAGGCTTAAGCACCACCGTGTTGCCCATCGCCAGCGCCGGCGCGATCTTCCAGGCCAGCATCAGCAGTGGGAAATTCCACGGAATGATTTGGCCGGCAACGCCCAGTGGCTGATATCCCGGCAGCTCGGTAGCCATCAGCTGGGCCCAGCCCGCGTGGTGATAAAAATGGCGCGTAGCCAGGGGAATGTCAAGGTCGCGGGTTTCCCGGATCGGCTTGCCATTGTCCAACGTTTCGAGCACGGCGAGCCGGCGGGAGTGTTTTTGGAGCTGACGCGCAAGCGCGTACAGGTAGCGCGCCCGTACATGCCCCGAGATTTGGGACCAGCTTTCAAATGCGCGCCGCGCGGCAGCAACCGCGCGGTTCACCTCCCCCTCGGTCGCCTGGGTGATGCGGGCAATTGGCTGGCCATTGGCAGGATTAACGCTGTCAAAAAGTCGGTCGTCGTCGAGTGCGGTCCAGCTGCCGTCGATAAACATGCCAAAGCGCCGGTTGTGGCCGTCCAACCAGGCATGCGCCAGCGACGGGCTTTCGGGCGCCGGGCCGTATTCCATCGTCTCGAATATCTGTGCCACGGAGGAGGTCATACGCGATACCATGTTGGCTACTGAATTTCAGCTGGCGGAGGCTAAGCTAACCCATCACCAGCCCAAACCCAGCCCGAAAATCTGAAATGATGCTATGCCAGCGGATGACGGAACGCAGCCGAGTATTGGCCGGTCACATGATGCTCCAGCTGGCGCTCGATGTCACCCAGCAGCGAGCTTGCGCCGAAGCGGAACAAATGTGGGCGCAGCCACTCATCGCCGAGCTCCTCTTTCATCAGGATCAGCCATTCGAGCGCTTGCTTGGCCGTCTTGATGCCGCCGGCTGGCTTGAAGCCGACGCGGTAGCCTGTTCGGACGTAATAATCACGAATGGCGCGCAGCATCACCAGGCTGACGGCCGCCGTGGCATTGACCGACTCCTTGCCCGTGGACGTTTTGATAAAGTCGGCGCCGGCCATCATACACACCAGGCTCGCCTTGGTGACATTGCGGAGCGTACCCAGCTCACCGGTCGCCAAAATGGTCTTGATATGAGCTTCACCACATGCCTGCCGAAAGGCTTTGACCTCGTCGTAGAGCGCCTGCCAGTCGCCGCCCAACACATGGTGGCGTCCAATCACAATGTCGATCTCACGCGCACCGGCAGCCACCGACGCTTCGATCTCGCGCACCCGCAGCTCGAAAGGATTGAGCCCGGCGGGAAAGCCCGTCGAGACCGCGGCAACGGGAATATCAGTCCCCCGTAGCGCTTCGACTGCCGTGGACACAAATGTATGGTATACACACACTGCGCCAACCTGCAGACCATGCTGCGCCATGCCCACGGCTTCAAGAATATCCGCCCGCACAGGATGCCGAGCTTTGGCGCATAGCCGCTGGACCGTGCCCACGGTATCGTCGCCGGCAAGCGTCGTCAAGTCCATGCAGCTGATCGCCCGCAGCAACCAGGCTGCCTGCCACTCCTGTTTCACGGTGCGGCGGCCCGGCAATGTAGCCACGCGCCGCTCTACCGCACTGCGGTTAACCCGCACGCTTTCGATCCAGCCCAAATCCAGATCTCGCCCAGGATTGCGCTCGACGTGAGGAGGGGCCGGCTCATGATGCGCAGGCACAACCCGCTCACGTTGTCGTTCGTCAATCATCTATCTCGCCCTCACACTCCGTACAAACAATGTTCCCCTCCAACGACGTCGTTGCGGGTAGCTGGTGCATTATCGACAGACCTTTTCGGTTTTACAACATTGTTTTAGGAAGGGAACCCCCGGCCTGTCGGCGCACTAGGGCCATGATAGCACGGCGCTGCAGTGGTGCCAAGTTGCCACCGGACGCTGTGAAACACCTCCCCGACAACGAGCACTAAGCGGGAAAAAGTGGCAGCAGCAATCCACGCACGATCAGGATCGTGCCGAAGAAGAGCACGCCATAAAGGGCAAAAACAAAGCTCATAAACTCCGGATCGACTCCTTCGCGCTCGCCGATAATGTAGGCCGTCAGCGAGCTGGGCGTGGCGATCGTGAGCGCCAAGGCTGCCGCCACGCCGTTCGGCAGATTGAGGGGCAAGGCCAACACCAACGCGAGCACGGGGCAGAGCAACAGCTTGATTGCGCCGCTGATGCCAATCGACAGGAGCGGGAGCTGCCGAACATTCCGCGGTCGAAGGCGAGCCGGATCAAAGCCAAGCCCAACCACGAGCAGGCCCAGCGCCAGAAATGCTTCGCGGGCTCGCTCCAAAATCGTGAGGCCAACCCCTACCAGCGGCAGCTCCAGCAGGCCCCAGACCAAGCCAAGCGGCATGGCCCAGAACCAGACCGTGGTGAGCAGCGGCCGGATCGAGGTCCACAAGATGCGGCGATCAGCCGCCCGATGAATAATCAGTGGGCCAAGCACAAGTGTCCACACAAAGCTCGATTCAAGAAACGGCACGTACAAAAACTGAGGGCCAAGCAGTGTTGCAACCGTGGGCAGGCCCACGATCACGGTGTTGCTCCAGGGCGCGAGCATATCAAGCGCTCGCCGCTCGGGCTCCGCGGTGGGACGAAACTGGGGCAAGCCTAGCAGCAGATGATTGATCAGCAGGGCCAACAGCGCAACCGCTAGACCCAACACCGGCACCCACAGCAAGCGCCATGGCTGGTCAGCAGCGTCGGCGAGTGGCAACCGCGCCATCGACAAAAAGGCGATCGCCGGCAACAACACATCCATCAAGACCAGGTTGAGCCCGCGCTGAAAGCTCCGCAATCGCAGCGGATCGCTTTGCCACTGTTGCAGCAAACGTCGACGAACGAGGACACCTGCGCCAAAGAAAACCATGATCGGCAGCAGCTGGACGACCAGAACGCCGAGCGAGACGACAATCTGCATACCTCACGTCTTCCCTAGTTATCGCAAGCCGTAGCCAGCTGTAACCAGCGCCGCGGCCTACGCCTCGCTTGCGGCGCTTAACAACGTTAGTTCGGGACTGATATAAGCGGCAATGTGACCACAAAGGTCGAGCCGACTCCGACCTCACTGGTCACGCGAATGGTGCCGCCCAGCGCCTCCACAATCTGACGCACGATGTACAAGCCCAGGCCTAGCCCACCATAGTTACGCGACGAAACCGCCCGCTCAAAGCGGACAAAGATGCGCTCCAGATGCTCGGGAGCGATGCCGATCCCTTGATCACGAACGACGAGCCGTACGACGCCTTGCTCCTGCTCAATTAGCAGCGTAATCGGTTTGCCCGCTCCATACTTAATCGCGTTGGTGAGCAAGTTGGTGATAATCTGTTCAAGCCGCGACCGATCCGACCAGATCGAAATCGACATCGGAGCCTGAAGTGACACGGCGCACCCTGCCAGGGCCAATTGCTCGTCAAAGCGCGCGACCACCTCACGCACAACTTGCGCCAAATCGAACTCTTCCGGGCGAAAATCGATGCGGCCCGTTCGGATACGTGCCACGTCAAGCAGGTCGTTGGTGAGGTGCGTCAAGCGACTCGTCTGCTCATCGACCAGCTGCAGCTTGGTAATCAGGCGTTCCGGCGACAGCCTGCTGATGTCACCTTTCTGGGCCAGGCGCAACAAACTCTGCGCTTGGAGCTGGAGCGCTGTGATCGGCGTCTTCAGCTCATGCGACGCGATCGACAGAAAATCGTCACGCGCTAAAATTGCTTCCTGGGCATCCTGATACAGGCGCGCATTATCGACCGCGACGGCGGCGCGTCGACCCAGCTCCTCAGCCAGGGCTAGGTCGGCCGCATCAAAGTGACGCCCCGACTCGGCTGATGCAAAGGTGATGGCGCCAAGCGTACGGCCACCCGTCGTCAATGGCACAATCATCACCGACGCAAGGCCGAGGGGGCGCACTAACTCAAGCCACTCCTGGTTGGGTGCAACCGACACCAGCAGCTCGTCCGGGATGTCGGAAGTGAGCTCGGACCGCCCGTTCCGAATAACGGCACCGAGGCCGCGTGGCGCCTGAGGATCTGTTGGGAAACGCCGCTGCAGCTCAAGTGCCAGCTCGACCTTCGCCGGATTGACATGAATCACAGCTACGCGGCGCGGCGTGCCGTCGTCTTCCACCATATCGACCGCACACCAATCGGCCAGACGCGGCACGGCCAGGCGTGCTACGTTTTGCAATGTGGTCTTGTAGTCGAGCGACGCAACCAGCAGCGCACTCGCCTCCGCGATAAAGCGCTGCGCTTCCTCGGCTCGCTTGCGCTCCGTAATCTCCTGCACCACCGCGCCGATGCCCTGCGCTTCGCCGTGTTGCCCAGGCACCTGATAATAGCTAGACAGCCAATAGCGCCGCTGCCCTAGGGATGTTCGTATTTCGCCAGCTACCTCGCGATTCACAATCGGCTCGCCGGTTGTCAGCACCTGCCGCAAGGCTACCAGCACCGCGTCCGGTATATCAGGCAGCACCTCCTTGATCGGCCGGCCCAGATGATCCGCCGCGGGTAGCCCGTTGATCACCGCCAACGCTTCGTTGATGCGCTGATAGCGCAATTCTTGATCGAGAAAGCCGAGGCCGACCGGCGCCGCTTGGAACAATGTATCAAGCAACGCGCGGGCTTTTTCCTTTTCACGCTCGGCCGCCTCCGCTCCAGCACGTGCTTGGCGCTCCGATTCATACAATTGAGCGCGTACCAGGGCTTGCGTACACTGCCGCGCAAGCGCCAGCATGAACGCTTGATCATCCGCGGTAAAGTCCTGAGGCTTGGCAAAGCTAAAGCCTAATGAACCAATCGCACGCCCGGCGCTTAACAGCGGAAGGCTGACAATCGCCTGGCTCTGTGTCTGCGAGGTAACGGTTGTTAAGTTGGGGTAGCGGGCCTGGTAGTCCTCCGGCGAGGACAGCCAGATCGGCTCGCCGGTCCGAACCGACTCGGCGAGAGGCACGGGCGCATTGAGTGGAAAGCGGCCCCACTCGCGCATCACGGCCGCCCCATATCCAACAGAGCGAATAATTTCCAGCGCTTCGCCGTCGGGTGCCAACAAGGCCACGGAGCCAGCATAAGCTCCTAATGGCGGAATGCCCTGCGCAACAATAACCTCGGCCACGTCCTCCGTGGTGAGCGCTTCCGCTAGCGCGGCGGTGATCGCTTGCAGCCGGCCAACCCGTTCGGTTGCGCGCTCGGCCGCTTGGCGCGCAAGCTGCTCGGCCTGATACAGGCGGGCATTATCCATTGCAACCGTCGCCTGGGCCACGAGCCCGACAATGATCTGCTCTTCACGCTCGGTAAACCGCCCCGGCTCCGGATGGCCAAAAAACAAACCGCCAAGGACGTCGCCGGTGCGCGAAACGACCGGAATAGCCATGTAACTGGCGACCGGCAGGTGACCGGCAGGCATGCCCGCAAACGGGGGATTCTGGCCATAGCGCGGATCTTTGGTAATGTCGTCGACGCGCATAATGCCTTCATTTCTGAAGGTTGGCCCAAACACATGGGTATTGCGGGGCATGGGAAATTGGGCAAAGGCTGCGCGATCCACGCCCGACAGGGTGTACAGCGTGTACGACTCGCCATGCTCGTTGTTGACGTTGTAAAAGAACGCCCCAAACGCAGCAGCAGTTAAGGTGGTGGCTGCGTCAGTCACCGCCTGCACCAGCTTTTGCAGATCGAGCTCGGCCGACAAGATCTGACCGACCCGATTCACCATGGCTAAGGTCTCGGTTTGAGTCCGCAGCTCCTGCTCGACCTGCTTGCGCACCGAAATATCGGTACTGATACCCACCAGGCCGGCAACATGGCCTTGGGGATCACGATACGGCGTTTTATGCGAGGCAACCCACATGGTTGAACCATCCGCACTGATTATTGGCTCCTCGATATTAAGCAGGGGCTGGCCGGATTCCATTACCGCGAGATCATCACGCCGATAGGCGCTAGCTTCCTCATGTGCGAAGAGCTCAAAGTCCGTTTTGCCTGGGATCGCATCGAGCGGTTGCTGGGTAAGCTCCGCAAACGCCTGATTAACGGCGACATAGCGACAATCTCGGTCTTTGTAGTAGACCACTGCGGGCATCGAATTCAGCAGAACTTCCTGCTCGATTGTTTTTTGCTTCAACGCCGTTTCAAGCTGGTGGCGTTCGGTCAGATCAACGCATGAGCCGATATAGCCAGCAAACGTGCCATCGTCCCCGAACAACGGCGCGCCTGTATCCAAAACCCAGCGGTACTGTCCGTCGGCCCGGCGCAGGCGATATTCCATCCTGAACTTTTCCCGCGCGTGAATTGCCTGCAGAAAGGATCGTTCGTTACGTTCACGGTCCTCCGGATGAACTCCCGTCAGCCAGCCCTCGCCCAGCTCCTGCGCCAAGTTCCGGCCAGTAAAATCGAGCCACTGCTGGTTGAAAAAGGTACAGCTTCCCGTCGTATCAGTCATCCAAAGGAGTACCGGCGCGTTATCAGCCATGACCCGAAAACGCGCCTCGCTTTCCCGCAGCGCAGCTTCAGATCGCACCCGCGCGGTAATGTCTTGAGTAATGGCCACAAAGACCGGCGGTTCTTCCGCGTGTGACAGCTGCAGCCGGACCTCAACCGGATAACAGGTTCCAGCTTTGCGCTGGTGCAGCGTCTCAAACACGATCTGCTCGCGCTCACCATTCCGGAGAGGAGCGAGCAGCTGGTCGAACTGGGGGGCGGTATAGGCGGGCTTAAGGTCGAGCGGAGTGAGCGCGGCCAGCTCATCCATGGTATAGCCCAAATTATGGCGGGCACCTTGATTAGCCTGAATATAGCGCAAGGTCGTTGCGTCAAAAATATAAATTTCGTTGGACGATTGATCCAAAACACGTCCAAGGCGGGCAGAAAGACTTTCAGCCCGTTTAACAGGCGTCACATCTTGAAATGACACGACGGCCATCGCATCATGCCCATGAATCGCGGGCAGCGTTTCCGACTGCACAATCAGCGAAAGCTTGCCAGTGGGGGTTTGCCAATCCATCTCAAAATGTTCGAGACGCTCGCCGCGAGCAGCCCGTACTCCCGGCATCTCCTCGTCCCGGATACGTTCACCATTTGGATAGGTACAATAATAGACCTGGTGATAGTCTTCCGCGGGCGCGTCTTTGGGAAAGGTGCCGCCGGCCAGTCTATCCGCGGCCTTGTTGGCAAATCTCACACGCGCCGTGCCTGGCTCGATCAAGAGCAGCGGTGTGGGCATCACATTCAAGATCGTTTCCAGCCAGCGCTGTTGATCTTGCAGCTCCTTAAGATGCTGCGCAGCAACATCATTCAGTTGTTGCTGCGTCCGCTCGGCGGCTGTGCGCGACATTTGCCCCCGCATGACGCGCTGCTTCAAGATACCCACCAGCACGGCCATGGCCGGGGCAACAATCGCCAGCACGAAAATCCGAGCAAGGTTATCGGGAGTGTAGCCCAGGAGCTGCCCAGGCGTGGCAAAAAAGTACAGCGCATACACAAAGGTCAGGCCTGCGCTCACTAAGCCTGGGAGCAGCCCACCGACAAAGGCCGCATACACAACAGCCATCAGGTAAATGGGTGCAGGATTAGGGATGACCAGCACCGTCTGCGACAACGCTTCAATAATGAGGAGCGTTGCAAGCGTGACGAGCGGGCCGGCCCATTGCGTCCAACGCGACGAAACGGCAGGACCGGCCTCAAGTGTCATATCCGCCATACATACTATTCCTTGTAGCCAACCTTAAGGTCTCAGCGCCGAACGATGCCCAAACGCAAAGTAGCCGCGGCAGCTGCCACCCTCCTGAGTGCTGGCCTCAAACCAAGCCTGCAGGAGCCTCGTGGTACCAGATCTTCATTGTAATCCAAAGCGCAATGTATATGCGAGACAGCCTGGTAACACAAGCAAGCTCCCAATATAGCTACTAGCAGCGGCGCGGCGCGTGCTGTACACCAATCCAAACTTCCCAGCGTCCACCAGGCGCATCAGCATAGGAGCTTGAGTCCTGCATGTTAAACCCAGGCGATCCAACCACTGGCCGAGGACTCCTGCTGTTCGCCGGGCTGATGCTCGGCTTTGGGCTGTTTGTGGGCGTGGGGCAACACGCATGGTGGGACGCTGCCTTTTGGCTGTCGCTTGCCGGCTTTATGGCTTGCTATGGCGCATTGATGCTGGACGTGTTACCGCAGCTGCAGCGCCTGCTGCTCGTCCTTGGGCTAGCCAGCGGGGGGCTAGCCTTGGTGCTTGCGTTACGCATGACCATCGTCGGGTAAAGCCGGCTGACGGTGGATGGTATAATACAATTGCCGTAGCGGCATCCCAGCTAACGTATATATGCAATTTTTGTCGATCACAGACGCGCTGCTGCGCTTTAATATTCTCGTTTCGCAGGCGATTCTTGTCGTTACATTTTCGCTTCTGTTTTATATCACCACGCGTAACTGGCGCAATCCGGTAGCGCGGGCAACGGCCCTGCTGCTGTTTGGCGTTGTGATTGTGTTTAGTGGCGATGTGCTGATCGACAAGGCCAGCCGGCCCGATACCCGTCAATTTCTGCTGCGGGCGCAATGGCTGGGCATTGTTCTGGTGCCGGCTGCCTACCTCCATCTTTCTGATGCGCTGCTTACCTCGGTTGGGCTCCAGTCGCTCCGACGGCGCTGGGCGGTGCTCGGCGGCTATCTTGCCGCCGCCGTCTTTTTTGGACTAGCCGCGGCCACAGGTTTGCTGGTGCGAGCACGCTTTCAACGTGGCCCATTAGAGCAACTGATGGCCGGCCCGCTCTTTGGCCTGTTTGCGGTCTGGTTTGGCGTGGTCACCATTGGCGGGCTGTACAATATTTATCGAGCCCGTCGGCTCCATACCACTCCAGCCTCACGCCGCCGCTTAATCTACCTGGGCTTGTCGTTTTTAGCGCCCGGCCTCGGCGTGTTTCCTTATCTGATCGTTGCTGGCTTCGCCGCGGCGTTGCCGCCTTCGGTTGTGCTGTTTTTGGCAATCATCACCAATATCGGCGTGGGCGCCATGATTTTGGTGCTGACCTACAGCGTGGCTTACCAGGGTGCGCTGCTGCCGGATCGGGTCGTTAAGCAAGATTTTATCCGCTGGCTCCTGGTTGGGCCTTTCGTCGGCGTGATGGTCATCTTTTGCTTTCAGGTGCTGCCACTGCTTGAGAATGTCGTGGGCTTGCCGCGCGATACAATCGTGATCTTCGGCATCATGATGTTCACCGTGGTGATCCCTAACCTGATCGACTATTTACGGCCGCGGCTGGACAATATCCTGCTGTGGCGCGATCGGGATCAGCTGCAGCTGCTGCGCCGGTTCGACCGCAAAGCCTTTACCCGGACCGACCTGCGGCGCCTGCTTGAAAATACGCTGGTAACGATCTGTGGCGCGATGCGGGCGGAGCGTGGATTTGTGGCCGCGCCCGAGGGTGACGGCGCGCTGGTCAAGGCATCGGTCGGGCCGCGGCATGAGATCAAGCGTTTTTTCGCCCAGCACAAGCTGGTTGAATTGTTGGAACAAGCGCGCCAGCTACCGCCGCGGCAGCGCAACGCCGTGCCCGACGAGCTGGATTTTCTGCCCGTCGATGGGTATTGTATCCTGCCGCTGACCACGGCGGCCGGCGAGTTTCTGGGCGTCGTTGGCGTGGCGTGTCCCACCTCTGGCGCGACATTGGAAGTGCGCCGCCTGATCGGCACGCTGGCGCACCAAATGGAGCTCGCCCTTGAAAACGTGCAGCTCCAAGAGCGGATCTATGGCGCGCTGCGCGGCCTGACCCCGGAAATGCAAACCTTGCAGCAACTTTCAGCCCACCTAGAAACGGTAACACCGGCCACGCTGGAGCAGCTTGAAGCCGACGTGGCGCTTCTGCCCAACTTCGACCAACTTGTCCAGGATGCGCTCAAGCATTACTGGGGCGGGCCCAAGCTTTCCGAAAGCCCGCTGCTGGGCATGCGCGCCGTGCGTAACGGCCTCCACGAAACCGGCAGCTCGACCAAAGCCCTCCAGGCCGTTCTGCGGCGGGCGATTGAGAATCTGCGGCCGGACGATCAATTGGACGCGACTGCCCAGGAATGGATGTTGTACAACATCCTGCATCTGCGCTTTTTGCAAGGCCTGCGCATTCGCGACATTGCCCTCAAGCTGGCCATGAGCGAGTCCGACTTTTATCGCAAGCAGCGCGTGGCCGTGGAAGAAGTGGCACGGCAGCTGGCCTTGATGGAAGAACACGAGCGGTAACGACGAGCGCACCGGCACGAAGCTTTTCCTCCACGTTCTTGGAAACCTATGGCTGTGCATCTGATCATGATTGGCGATTGTACATTGGCGACCTCCTACTTGCCGCCGCGCCTCAAGAACGAGCAGGTTCTCGCAACACTGCTCCGGCAGCGCTACCCGCAAGATGAATGTGTGGTCACCAACGAGGGCTTGGATGGCGAGACCGTTGCGCAGTTTTTGAAGCGCTACGAGCGCACATTTAGACGTAACGCCGCGCCAGACTATGTTTTTGTACGGTATGGCGTAAACGATCGCAAGGCGCATGGTGTTGATGGCTTTCGCACCTACCTCAATCAACTGTGCCACCAGCTGCGAACCGACTTTCCCAATGTCCGGCTGCTGCTTGAAACCGGTATGTACGTAGACTATCCCGCGCACTACGAGTTCGACCGCAACCCCGTTTTGCAGCCAATCTATGAAGTTATTCGCGAGCTCGGCCAGCGTGATGGCTACCCCGTGGTGGACGTGTACGAGCGCATGCGGCAAGAAACCGCCCAGGGCAACTGGGACCTGCGCGTGCGGGGGTATGGCGTGGTGGACGAGGAGATACCGGTGCTGGGGGCAGGCCAGGATCACCTGCACGCCGGCGATGTACGCTGGTGGACCAATATTCATCCCAATCCCCTTGGCATCGCCGTGATCGCGGATGAAGAGGCGCGCGTACTGCAGCAACATTGGCCCGACACGCTACGATTGTGATTGTGGGCTGGCCACGCCGGCAGAGCCAGGGCCAATTGCCACATACCGAATGGCCGCTACGACGCAATCCGGCAGGCAAAAGGCGAACAACGAAGTGCCGGCTGCACCCCTAGCAGCCGGTGTACACCTAGAGAACATCCTGCCAGAATGGTCCGAAATCACACGCACCCTGGCAAAGCCTAGGCTAGCGGCACACGGGCAGCTCAGCACCTATGCTTAAGGGTCAGGACACGAGCTTCAGCCCAGCACCACACAACCTCCTGCGAGCTTGTCGCTCGCAGGAGGTTGCGATTTAGGCGTAAAGGGAGATTGGGATTACAACTCGCCGAAGAGCACCGTGTCTTTGCTGGGTTGCTGAGCACCCGCAGCATCCTCAATCGTCACCATGATCCAATTGTAGCTATCCATTGGCTCAGGCGGCTGAAGTGGCACCGGCTCCGTTGTGTCGACCGGATTAAACATCGTCAATGGCTGCTGCAGCTCCGGTCGTGCAACCCAGACCTGATAGATCTTGCCGGGCGGCAATTGCGGCAAATTATGGACGATCAACACAGCTTCATTTTTGCCGGGTGTCATATATGTTTTGGCGGAGGCGTTGGCGGCAGAACCCGCGCCATGGAGCGAACGGACTGCCTCGGCCGCGACCACCACCGATTCCAGCGTCGTTAGCTGCGCAATCTGCGCCGTCATGGTTGCGCGCTCTGTTTGCAGCGACGCCAGCTGACCCTGTATTTGATTTTGCGCTCCAGTTACCTCGGATAACTGTTGTTGCAGCCGCATACTCCACGCGCCACTCATGATAAACGCAACTGTGGCGACGGCTGCCCACATCGACATAGCGTTGACGGTTCGCGACCGACGAGTAGGCGTTTGCAAAAACTGCTCGCGCGCTACCTTTTCCATTAGTTTCAACTTGCACCGAGGCGGTGGCGCAACCGGCGTAGCGACAAACGCCAGCATATGCGTCGTATCTTCAACACTATCGATATGCCGCTTGCAAGGGGGGCAAGCGGCGATATGTTGTTCGACACGGACGCGCTCCCCTGGCTCGAGCGCTCCCAGCGCATAGCCCTCAGCCAGCTCCTCAATGTGCTCCGCGTGCATCTCCATGGATGTGATCTACCCTCTTCGTACAGTCCCGTACTCAGGCCTCAACCTTGTTCCGGAACGTATTGCCCCTGCAAAATGCCGCGTAGTTTTTGAAGCCCAAGCCGCATCCGCGTTTTTATGGTTCCCAGGGGATTGCCGAGCCGCGCCGCTATTTCTTGCTGCGTTAGACCGCCAAAATAGGCCAGCTCCAGCGCCTGCCGTTGCTCCACAGGCAGCTGCTGCAGCGCGCTTTGCACGATCCGCCGCTGCTCCGACTCCAGCGCCGCCTCCGAAACATCCGTACTATCGGCAATACCACTGAGGATTGGATGTTCATCGTCTTCATAAACCGACTGCGGCCGAGCACGTCGCCGCCGTAACTCGTCAATACAGTAGTTATGAGCAATACCAAAAAGCCAGGGCGCAAACGAGCGATTGCGGTCAAAGCTTTTCGCGCGCTGCCAGACGCGCCAAAAGACTTCCTGTACGGCTTCTTCAGCCGCCTCTCGGTCGCGCAGCGTTTTTAGCGCGAGGCCAAAGACGGCCGATGAGTAGCGATCGTACAAAACTTCGATGGCATGGCGATCCCCCCGAGCTACGTCTTCGATCAGTTGCTCATCGCGAATCGCATCTGCGGGAGGTTGTTGTACCTGCGCCAAGCTTCGGCTTCCTTGTTGAATGTACGCATTGAGTCGTGGGATGGTTTTCTCAGGCGGCTATCTTACCATAGCTGCTTTCATGCCAACTGTAAGCTGCCATCTGGAAGCAGCCGCCCCGAACCATCTCGCGTTTCTGCACAGCAACGATCATGCCTGCCATCAGGGCATGATCGCTTGCTGCTACGGCATGATACGGTCGCGGCAGTCTTTATGAGCATAGATGGCGCCGGCTATACGCGGCCGTGGCAGCCTGCGGGACGAGCAGATCGCTGCTCGCCCACCACAGTGTATCCGGCCTACACTTTGGCGACCTCCACCAAATTATCATAAAAGGTAGCGCCGCCGCCCATGTCGCTCAACGCTTGCGACGTGGTGTGATTAACGCCTTTGTCGTCAGGCGTGAGCTTGCGCCACCAGATCGAGGGCGCGACGACCACACCCGGCTTGGCGCGATCCGTAATCGACGCCGGCACCTGGAACGCACCCCGGTCGTTGAAGACGCGCACCATGTCGCCATTCGCGATGCCACGTGCCACCGCATCCACTGGATTGATCTCAAGCTTCGGACCGTCCTCGTAGCGATTGAGCACGTTAACAAAGGTGGTATTGAGAAAGTGATGCGCCGGCGGCGTCAACAATGCTAGCGGATACTTGGCGGCAAGCTCGGGTGCGTTTTGCAGGCTTTCGGCGGGCGGCGTGAACGCAGGAACCGGATCAAAACCATCGGCAGTCATGCGCTCCGATCGTAGCTCACACTTACCGCTTGGCGTCGGGAAATTGCCGGCAGCGAAGGGCGCGAACTCCTCGGGCACGTTGAGCCGCAGCCAGCCGTGTTCTTTGAGCGCTTCCAGCGTGATGCCGCGCAGCGCTGGATGGTCCGACGCCAGCAGTTGCCGCGCCATGTCGTCATCTGAGTCGCGCAAGCAAGGCTCGGTCAATCCCATCCGGGCTGCCAGCCGTCGAAACAGCTCCGTGTTGGAGACCGACTCACCCAAAGGCGCGATCGCCGGCTCGTTCCACGACATGTACAAATGACCGTAGGCTTTATGGATATCGGCCTGCTCCAGCTGCGTTGTGGCGGGCAGCAAGATATCGGCGTACTCAGCCGTATCGGTCGGGAACTGCTCGTGCACCACCACAAACAAATCATCGCGCATCAGCCCCTGGTGGACGCGTTCCAGATCCGGCGCAACCGCCGCCGGGTTCGAGCTGTAGACGAACAAGGCCTTGACCGGCGGATCGGCGACGGCGGTGAGCGCATTGCCGAGCGCGTTCATGTTAATGGTGCGGGTGCCGGGCCGAATCAGATCAGGCCGTTCCAGTGTGCTGAAGTTGAGCGGATAGGTACCGCTGGTACTCAGCAGAATACCGCCGGCCGGATGCCGCCACGCGCCCACCACGGCCGGCAAGGTCGCCACCGTGCGGACGGCCATACCACCTCCGGCATGACGCTGCATTCCATAGTTAATCCTGATCGCGGCAGGCTGGGTGGTGGCATACTCTCGGGCGAGCGAAATAATCCGCTCCGGCTCCAGGCCGGTAATCTGGGCGACGCGCTCCGGCGGAAACTCAGCCGCACGCGCCCGCAGCTCGGCCTCGCCCACGGTGTAATCCCGCAGATAAGCCTGGTCTTCCAAGCCATCGGCAAAAATCACGTGGAGCAGCCCCAGCGCTAATGCGGCGTCGGTTCCCACGTTGAGCGCGATATGCTCATCACATTGCTGGGCGGTCCGTGAGCGGTACGGATCGATGGCAATAACGCGGGCGCCCTTCGCCCGGGCCCGTTTGATGAATGGCCACAGATGCGGATTGGAGGTCAGCGTGTTGGTACCCCACAGCAAAATCAGCCGCGCGTTTGCGTATTGCTCAGGATCAGTGCCGATACTCGCGCCCACCGTGTACTTATAGCCGACGGAGCCCGCCGTGGCGCAGATCGTGCGGTCGAGCAGCGAGGCGCCCAGCACATGAAAGAAGCGGCGGTCCATCGAGCCGTAATTCAGGAGGCCCAGCGTGCCGGAGTAAGAGTAGGGCAGAATTGCCTGTGGCCCGTACTCGGCGATGATGCCTTTGAACTTGTCGGCAATTTCCCCAAGCGCCTCGTCCCAGGTTATGCGCTCCCACTGCCCACTGCGCCGCAGCCCGACCCGCCGCATAGGATACAGCAGCCGGTCAGGGTGATACGTACGCTCGATGTAGCGCGACACCTTGGCGCACAAAAAGCCTTGGGTCACGGGATGCGTCGGATCGCCGCCAACTTTGATCGCCTTGCCGTCCTGAACGGTTACCAACATAGCGCAGGTGTCGGGGCAATCATGCGGACAAGTGGCGCGAATCATGTATATTGAAGGATCAGTCGCGGGTGCCATACGCATTTCCTTTTGGTGCGCCCGCCATTATACCAGCGGCATTTGCTGCCATGCTCGTGCATCAGCAACAGTTCTTTTTGGTTTCGCCGAGTTGTCTGAGGTTGTAGGCAGGGAAATGATCGGGACACACCCCCAAACTGCCGGCCCGTCGGCGCACTAGCCTACAAACAGTCGCGCCAATGTCCGAACCGTTGAGGACAAAAGCACCCTCCTTCTGAACAGCCTGCCCTGAGTGATTACGCTTGTGCTACCATGCCCTGTGCATGAGTTCTACATCCCTTCCATCGAAGGCTCGACGTTGGCGCGTCCAGGCAGCTTTGCTCGCGCTTGGCCTGATCGCGTTGGGACTGCGTGTATGGCGGCTCCATGAATTGCCGGCCGGCCTGCATTTCGACGAGGCGGCGCATGGTCTGCTGGTGCAGGGCACGATCTTTCGGGGCCAGACGCCGGTGTTTTTTTCAGCCTATACCGGCCACGAGGCGCTATTTCATTACACGGTTGCCCCATTTTTGGCTGCGCTCGGCCCGACCATCTTGGCGCTCCGGCTACCGGCCGCACTTTGGAGCGTTGCGCTGGTGCCCGTGGTGTACTTCCTTGGTACGCGTTTGTGGAGCTGGCGCGCAGGGCTGCTCGCGGCTATCGCCGTGGCCTGTGGTAGCTGGCTGGTGCATGTTGGCCGGATTGGGTTTCGGGCCAATACGTTGCCGGTGGTGTCCGGCCTGGCGGTGCTGCTGCTGTACCAGGCGCTTACGATGCAGCGCCGTCGGGATTGGCTGCTCAGCGGCGCGCTGTTTGGCCTCAGCTTATACACCTACCTCGCGGTACGGCTGCTGCCCTTGCTAGCGCCGCTGCTGTTGATCTACCTGGCAATGTGGCATAGGTCACTCCTGCGCCGCAGCGCCGCCGGACTAGCACTATTCTCATTGGCGCTGTTGGTCGTCAGCACGCCGTTCATCTACCACATGGTACGCGTCCCGTCCGATTTTTGGGAGCGCTTCGAGCAAATCGCCGTCACCGAAGCCCAGCCGGGCACGCAGTCGCTGCTGCTGCACAACATGGGCGCAACGCTGCGTATGTTCGGCCTGCGTGGCGCGCGTGATGTGTTCTTTAATCTGCCGTACCGGCCGGTGTTTCCCGGCATTGCGGCGGTGCCATTCTATGCCGGCGTGCTTGTGGCATTGCTCCGCTGGCGGCAGCTCGCCCATGCCCTGGTGCTGCTGTGGCTGGGTGTGATGCTGCTGCCCACGATCCTTGCCGCGGACGCGCCCCATTGGCTCCGCGCGATCGGCGCAGCACCGGCAACATACCTGCTGTGGGGCCATGGCACGGCTGCGCTCTGGCAAGCGCTCGAACGAGTGATGGCGCTGCGGCGTTTGAGCAACGGCCCGGTCGTCGGCGTGCTAGTGTTCAGCTTGTTGATAGGCTGGTGGACGCAGGCGACCGCGCGCGAGTATTTTGGCGTGTGGGCCCGCCAGCCGGGGCTGTACTACGCGTATATGCAGTATGCTACGGATGCGGCGCGTGCTGCGGAAGCTGTGCCTCCTGAGCAAACCTTGCTCATCTCGGAAGAATATTACCGCCATGCCACATACCTGTATCTGGCCCCACGCAGCCGAACTGGCCAATGGTTTGATGCACGCAGCGCGGTAGTCTGGCCCCGTACTGCGCCCTGGACCGCGATTATCAGCGCGAGTACGCCCACCACAGCTGATATTCAGCCTTTGCTGGCCCAAGCCCGCGGCCAACCCTTCACGCCGGATGGATTATTCGCCTACATGCGGCTGCAAGGGGATACGCTACCGCCGTTCACGCCGCCTACCCTCCTTGGCGCTCGTTTCGGCACGGCGGTGGAGCTGCAAGGCATGGACGTATCTGGATCCTTTGCGCCAAATACAACCCTCCACGTCCAGCTGTTCAACCGGGTCTTGCAGCCACCCGGCCGCGAGCTGCGCTTTTTTGTCCACCTCGAAGACGAGCAGTATCGGGTCGTTGCCCAGCAGGATGCGCTGGGCTATGACGCCCGGGAATGGCAGCCCGGCGACCAATTCATCAGCTTTCACGATCTGCAATTACCTGCAACGCTGCCCGCGGGCAACCTGCGGCTTGTGGTCGGCCTGTACGACGTGATAACGGGCGCACGCTTGCCCGCTAGCGGCTCGGGAGCTCACGGCGACTTTGTGGAGCTGTTAGCATCACCTGCCCAGCAATGATCGCCCAGATCAACACTGAGCATCAATGATCACTTCGACAGCAAGGAGCACGAAAAGGGCGACGCGGATTGATACCACGTCGCCCACTGGGCCTCGTTCCGGTGCCGCCACTAGCGCGGTACGTACACAAAAATGCCCCAGAAGTCGCTGTCGCGGCCAATCGTTTGCAGCGTCTTGGCCTGCGCCGGGTGGAAGTTGCTCAGCGGAACCTCGAATACCGACAAGTTGCGCGGTCCATCCTGTGTCATAACCAGCAACGCTCCGTTGTTGCGCCAGGCCACGTCTTCCAGCGCGCCGGGGAACGCGCCGCTGTCCAGCCGCAGCATCTGCTCGCCGCTGCCATCCGGATTGGTTACATAAATCCCGGATGCTTGCGTATCGTTAATAGCGGTGCGGACATGCACAAGTTTCGTACCATCCGGCGACCAGCGCAGGGACGAAATGTACTGCGCAGCCTGTGGCACAATCGTCTGGGTGCGGCCGGTGGTGCGGTCGAGCACGGTCAATGCGAGCTTGGGAGCTTCTCCGAGTGGATACTCGACCGTCACCATCGCGATCTTGCGTCCATCCGCACTGATCGCTGTGCCATAGTGCGGGCCTTGCGCCAATGTTTCCAGCCGTCCCGTCTGGGGATCGACTTTCAGGATGTCGCTGGATGGCGCGTCCGAGGCAAAGATGATGTTGGTCAGATAAGCGCCACTCGCGTTCCACAGCAACGGCAGCGGAACATTGTTGGCAGTCTCGTTGCGGCGGATGGCGACGGTACTGCCCTCCACGTCGAACAAGCGGAGCTCATACCGAGTATCTCGGCCTTGGTAAATCACCGTGTACATGTACTGCCGGCTGTCCGGCGACCACATACCGCCCAAAATGATGCCGCCACTCGCCACCGGCAAGACCCGCTTGTAGCCGCTTTCAAGATACAGCACGACCAGATACTGCTCACCCGACGCCGTCCGCTCGGTGTAGCTCAGCAGCTTGCCATTGGGCGCTACCTGGATCTCCGCCGGCTGGTTGTTAGGATCCGAGCGGGGAACGTCGAACTGGGGCGCGCCGTTGGTCAAGGCGACAACCTTGTTATCCTGATAGACCCAGGGAACATTGGTGGGCAACCGGTACGCCGTTTGTGGGTTGCGCACTTCGCTGCTGAGGCGGCCAAGCAGCACACGGAAGGCGGGATCGCGCTGAGCGGGATGCCACTCAAAGCGAGCACGCTCGAACCACTGCGTCAGCACGCGGTCACCACTGGTGTTAATTTCCATGCGGGGCTCGGTCAACGGCAAACCAAAGAGCGCGAGGCTCTCGGGGAACGACACGCCCCGCTTGCCGTTGAACTCCAGCCCGTGCGTTGACCAGTAGGTCTTGAAACCCAGGCCATTGGCCTGATCGCAGACGTTGTGCCCTGTCTCGGCGAAAAAGAGACAGCCATTTTGCTGGCTGGCGCGGCCTTCCTTCTTCCAATTGACGCCAAATTGTGTTAACCGGTCGTCGCCCAGCCGACCGAGCAGCACATCATACGGCGCTTTGTTTTCGGGATGCAGCTCGAAGCGGTTGCGCTCGAACCATTGGGTCAGGTAGCTTTGCCCGGTATCGCGGTTACGCTCATTGCGCGCCGCCGTGATCGGAAAGCCAAACACCGCCAAACCACCATTCCGTTCCCAATACTCGCGGAACCGGCCGTTGATGCACTGGCCGGTCTCCTTGAAACACAGGTCGCCAGGAGCAGCCTGCGCCGAATGCGCCGCTACGGGCGCAAGCACTGCAAACGCTAATGTAGTCAAAATCGCCAATGCGGCGAATCGAAACCGCAACACCTACGTCCTCCTTGCAGAATATCGTGCACACGATGGGACCATACGAGTGATGGTAGCGCGTTGCTTGTCCCAAAACATGCGCCGAAAGTTGGGCCACAGGTTAGGCCAAAGATCACCCTTAAATGCATCGCAGAACCACGTCCACGGCTAGTTGTGCTACACTCGCGGCCATAGGGAACAAGGAGGCGAGGATGCAGCGGATAGCAGTTCTGGGCTTGGGCATTATGGGCGGCGGTATGGCCCGCAATCTCCTCAAAGCCGGGTTTGATGTCGCGGTGTACAACCGTACCGCGGCCAAAGCGCACCCTTTTGCCGACCAGGGCGCGCAAATCGCACAAACGCCACGCGACGCAGCGCAGAACGCCGATGTGGTGCTGAGCATGGTAGCCGAGGATAACGCGTCGCGGGCGATGTGGCTAGGGCAAGATGGAGCACTCGCCGGAGCCAAGCCCGGCACAGTGCTGATCGAGTCGAGCACGCTGACAACCGGCTGGGTCCGCGAGCTGGCCGCGGCAGCGCAGGAACGTGGCTGCCCATTTTTAGACGCGCCGGTACGCGGCAGCAAAGTTCAAGCGGCGGGCGGCGAGCTCAGTTTTCTGGTGGGCGGAGCGGCGGCAGTGCTGGAACAGGTCCGGCCGGTGTTGGAAGCAATGGGCAGCCGCATTGATCATTTAGGGCCGGTCGGCAGCGGCACGACCATGAAGCTGGTCAACAATATGCTGTCGGGCTCGCAGATCGCGCTGCTGGCGGAGGGGCTGCTGCTGGCCGAACGGGCCGGGCTCGACATGGACAAGGTTGTGCCGCTCCTGATCAATGGCGCACCGGGTAGCCCGATTGTGAAGGGCGCAGCTGCCCGGATCGTCGCGCGTGACTACACCACCAACTTTGCGCTGCGCTGGATGCACAAAGACCTGACCTACGCTCTGGACGAGGCTGTGCAGCACAAGGTGCCGCTGCCACTCGTCGCCGCGGCACGTGAGGTGTTCGGCATGGCCATGGGCCAAGGGCATGCCGACGAGGATTTTGTTGCGGTTGTGGAGGCGTTGCGGCCACAAGCATAGGGCAGGTTGTTCCAAGACGGCCAAGTTAAGCGTCGAAGGTCAACGGTTGCGTGGATTAGCGGCAATAACCGTTGACCTTCGGCTTCGCGCCACCGCCCGCTTGGGCCTACCGTCCCTGTGGCGCGGATGCTGGCTCACTTTCTGGCTGCCGCCGATACGGCAGCGGAATGTATTGGACGGAGGGCCGACGCGCGGCTGGCTGTGGATACAGATCCATCAGCTTGTATACTTCTTCGGGCAAGTCGGTAGTGATCGGCAGACCTAGGGCGCGCGCTTCTTCAACATCAATCGGGTAATCGTGGGTCACGCGTCCGGTTGCGAGCACGTCGGCCAACTCTTCCGCTTTTTCGCGCGCCGCGCCATTGGCCACCAGCAGATTGGTGACGGAATCCTTGACCTGGCGTAATGCTTTCGCCGCCATGTCGGCCTGAATCAACGTTTGGTCGTCGATGTGATTAATATCCTTGCGCTCCAGCACCGCCATGATCGACGCGGCGGGATACTGGCCGAGCTGCGGGTCGACGGGGCCTAGCACGGCGTTAGGATCCATCACGATATGGTCGGAGGCCAGCGCCAGCAGCGTACCGCCCGACATCGCGTAGTGCGGGATCATCACGGTAACCGGCGCTTGATGGCGGACCAGCGCGTGCGCAATCTGTTCGGCGGCGAGCACCAGACCACCCGGCGTATGCAGCACGATGTCGATCGGCACATCCGGCCGGGTTAGGCGAATAGCGCGCAGCACCTGCTCCGAGTCTTCGATGTCGATATAGCGCGCGATGGGAATACCCAGAAACGAGACGCTTTCCTGACGGTGAATCAGCACGATCACGCGCGATCTGCGCTTGCGCTCCAGCTGGCGGATCAGCCCCTGCCGAGAGCCGGTTTGTAGCGCCCGCTGAATCACCGGAATGATCGACGAGATCAGAAAGAAGATCCAGATCAGGTTAAGAAAATTAAAATCCTCCACGCGGCTACTCCTCCCACATTATTGCTCAGCGGGAAGTGATTTAATCTAGCATCTGCTGTACCGCGGAGCGTTCCGCTGCTGGCGATCAAGCAAGCATTTGCTACCGTATAAGCCGCAACAACAGCTAGCCGTGAGCTACACCTCACCGTGCATCCATCAAAGGACCATAGCACGCCAGCCTGCGCGAAGCTATGGTAGTGGAGGCACACTCAATCGAGCTTTATCAGGACAGCATGGCATGATTCGTAGACGGCGTAGATTTCGTTTCCTAGCGATTATGCTCCTGGTCGGCCTGCTAGCAGCCTGTGGCAGCGCAGCACCTCCGGTCGCACAAACATCACCAACGGATAGTGCTGCTCCAGCACCGTCAGCCGACACGAATGGCGGCGATCCCGAGGCCGAACCAGCTGCGACAAAGGTGGCGGCACAAGTGTGGTCGCCTGACGGTAAGGCAATGGTTTGGACTACCAGCACGACGGATGGAGTGACTGGAACGATCACGATTACCTCGATTATGGATGGCACTGCGGCAACCCTTGGCACCATCGCCGTACCGCTGCCCGGCGCGGCGGCGGTGCCTGTCGAAATTGATCGAGCGCGACTGCACTGGTTGCCAGCTGGCGCTGGCCTCCTGCTAGCGCTGCCACCCGCCGTGCTGCTTGAAGGCGGAGGAACGTACCTCGTCCGCGACGGCACGGCCAAGCTTATTTCGCCCCATCAGCTGTGCGACCTGGCGTCCGATGGCAAGCGCATGATCGCTCTGACTAGCGATAACATGCTGGTTATTGTGCGGCTAGCGGACGGTGGGATTGAGACTCAGCTTGGCCCAGGCCTTGCGGCAGCCTGGCGTCCCGAGCCACACGGCTCGCCCCCGCCCACACCACTCGCCGACCGCAGCCCTCGGCTCACGCTCACTACACCACCGATACAGGGCGCGGCGGTCAACGAGCTGTAACAGCTGCTTGCCGCGCAAGGTTTTGATGTTGGTCCGGTTGATGGCATTTTCGGGGAGCGTACTCAGCGGGCCGTGCGCGACTTCCAACAGTCAGCAGGGCTGGCCGTCGACGGCATTGTGGGGCCGCGAACATGGGCGGCGCTTCGCTTCGACGCCCAACGCACAACCCAGCAGTTTTTGAATGAGCCGTAGGACGGATAGACCTCGGGCCACTACATAGCCTGTGCTACCTCCATTGGGGCGATGATCTTGCTAAGCGATCCGGCAGGCATAGCACGGGGAGGCAGCAGCACAATGGAACTTGAGCAGGTGCGGGCATGGGCACACGAGGCCGGCGCGATCGGGCTGGGCTACTACAATGCCGTTGAAGTACGGCGCAAGCCGGACCGCAGCGTGGTCACTGCCGCCGACGTCGAGATCGAGCAGCTGCTGCGGGCAAGGATTCGCGACACCTATCCCCAGCACGGCATTCTGGGCGAGGAGGGTAGCCAGCACCATACCGACGCCGAGTACCTGTGGGTGATCGATCCAATCGACGGTACCGGCGCATTTGTGAGCGGTCTGCCGATCTGGGGCATCTCGATCGGACTGCTGCAGCGTGGGCACGCTGTGTTGGGCTGCTTCTACATGCCTGTGCTGGACGAGTGGTATGAGGCGGATCTGAGTGGGCCGGCGTTGTTCAACGGTCAGCCCATAGAGGTGCTGCGCGACGGCTTGCTCGACTCCGAAGCCTGGATATGCGTGCCATCCAACATCCATCGGCGCTACAGCATCGATTATCCCGGCAAAGTCCGCTCACTGGGCTCCATGGCGGCGTACGTGTCGTATGTCGCGCGGGGCACCGCGGTCGGAGCGCTGCTTGGCCGGCCCAAGCTGTGGGACATTGCGGCAGGTATGGCAGTCTTGGAGCGAGCCGGTGGCGGTGCACGGCTGCTTCATTCGCAGCGGCCGCTAGATTTGCGCACCATGCTGGCCGGTCAATCGGCGCCGGAGCCCGTTGTGGTTGGCTCGTCGCCCGCCCTTGACATGTTGTTGAAGCGTATCAGAATCCGAGGACGTTGATACGTCATTGCGACAGCAGGTAGTCGCGAAAGACCGTGTTATACAGCGCGCCTTCTCGCTGGCGGCAGATCTGGTCAACCGCAGCGCTACCGCTAAGCCCACGCTGCCGCAGAATCATTCCGGCCACCAATGCACTGCGATTGAGCCCCATTCCGCACTGCGACAAAACTTTGTGTCCTTGGCTCAGCAGAGATGCGCCGAGTCGGCCGAGATCCTGCAGAATATTGACGTCGGGCAGTATTTGCAGGTCCTCAATCGGCCAGAAAACGTACACGACCGAATTAGGCACTTGGGGCGTGCCGATGTCGAGCTTGCAGTCGAGGTCGATCACGGCGGTAATACCAGCGGCAGCCAGAGGCGCCCAATCGGTCACTTCACCGGAGATAAAGAGCCGGCCGTCAGTGTCAACTTGATACAGGCGAAACGGAAACAGCGTACTCATGCTCCCTCCTTGATGAATTGGTGTACGTGCAACATCTGCCGCGGAATAACAGCTGTCGGGTACACGTTATGCTTAGGTGATCGCCTTCGAGAGCGAAATCTGGTGGTACGGCTTCGAGACTCAGGATGACGTCGTCCATGGCCTCGCAACCAAGGACTACACCTACATTCTAGACCAGCTGTAGCAGTATGGCTACAAGCTGTTCGCCTGCCTTTCACGAATCAGATAAGGTCAGCCGGTGTTGCTTTACAGTGTCGTTACCAGGTCCTGTACGACCCATAAAAGTAGCATCACGGCATGGAATTTGGTATAATACGCACGTTATGTTAATGCAGCAAACACAACCGATGACGCTTGAAACCCCGCCCGCCGTCAACCTGTACGACTTGACGCTGCCGGAGTTGGGCGACTTAATGAAGCGCTGGGGCCAACCTGCGTTTCGCACCAAGCAGATCTGGACCCAGATGTACCGCAACCTGGCGCCGTCCTTCGACGCCATGTCCGACCTGCCGGCGGCTTTGCGGGAGCGTCTCAAGGCCGAGGTTCAGCTTGGCGTGCTCAAGCTTACCCGCGAGCAGGTAGCAGACGACGGCGATACGCGCAAGGTGCTGTGGCAGCTGCCCGACGGCAATGTGCTTGAGTCGGTGCTGATGCGGTACCCGGACCGCGCCACCGTTTGTATTTCGACGCAGTCGGGCTGTGCCATGGGCTGTGTCTTTTGCGCGACGGGCCGGATGGGCTTGTTGCGTAACCTGACACCGGGACAGATCGTCGAGCAGGTCTTGTACTTTGCCCGCGGCCTCAAGCAGGACACCTTCGACAGCGTCACCCACCACGAACGCGTGACCAACATTGTGTTCATGGGCATGGGCGAGCCCTTCGCGAACTACGACCGCTGGTACGCCAGCGTGGAGCGACTGCACGACCCGCAGGGCTTTAACCTGGGCGCGCGAAACCTGACAGTCTCGACGGTGGGATTGGTGCCTGGTATTCGCCGCCTGGCCAGCGAGAAATTACCGATTAACCTGGCGATCTCGCTGCACGCGCCCAACGACGAGCTGCGCTCGGCCTTGATGCCAGTTAACAAGAAATATCCGATCACGGAGCTGATGGCCGCAACGCAAGAGTATATCGAGCAGACGCATCGCCGGGTCAGCTTTGAGTATGTACTGCTGCAAGGTCAGAACGATACGGTTGAGCACGCTGAGCAGCTGGCGGATCTGATCCAGGGCATGCTGTGCCATGTTAATCTGATTCCCTGGAATCCTGTGCCGGGAGCGCCTTTGGAGCGGTCGCACCGCAAGCGCGTGCAGGAGTTTCAACAGGTCTTGCAAAATCGGGGCATTGCGTGCACCGTGCGGATGGAGCGCGGCGTCGCCATAGCGGCCGCGTGTGGCCAGCTTGCCGCCGTGCCACAGCCCGCCTAGCACCTGCGGTGCGATTCGTCTCATTCAAAACGTACACCCCCGCTCCCAAACGGAGCGGGGGTGTTTTACAGGATGAGGTAGGGATGGCTTACCGTTCCGGCACCACGTCTAGTTGTGCCCGCAGCGCGGCTAAGCGTTCGCGGCTGCGGCGCACTGCGCGCGCAATCGAAAACCACTCGGCATTATCGGCGCTCTCTTCTTCCAAGCCCTCGGTATAGCGCGCCACAAAGCGGTCGGTATCCATGGCGCGCTCAACCTCGAAAACATCCAGATTTTGCGACAGCTGAGCAATCAGCGTGCGCTCTTTGGCAATCTCCTGCTCGATCTCCGCGCGACTTAGGGCTGTAACCGGCAGGTCGTTAGGAGGAGCTGGTTCAACGCCTTTCTGCACACCGCAGGCTGTTTTGGTTCCCGGCAGGTACAAGAGCGCCAACAGCGGAGCGGACGACAGCGGAATAAAGCGCATCACACGGCCACTGGCACACAGCATGATCAACGAAAACACGGTTAAAGTGCCAATCGCCAACGTGGCATGATCCCAGGCGTTCCAGGTGCGACGGACCAATGCCGCCGCCGCATACGCAAACACCGCCGCCGTGCCGACCGCGAACAGCAGGTCAACCCTCACGGCGCCCACAAAGCCCACTTGAGCGCGCAGCGTTTCCGCATCGACTTGTCCGGCCGTGGCGCGCAGGATCTGGTTATACTGCAGCCATTGCAGCAGACGCCGCATCGCCAACGTTAACCAGCCCATGCCTGCCAGCGCTGCGTAGCCGAGCGTCAGCCACCAAAAAATATTTGGTCGCGGCGCCTCCCGGTGCTGGTCGTGCCCGTCAACCATCTAGATCGTCACCCCCAGCTGGTCCGCAACCGTGAAAATATCTTTGTCGCCGCGGCCCGACAAATTAACCAGAATGACTTGGTCAGCGGTTAGGGTCGGCGCGAGCTTGATCGCTTCCGCCACGGCATGAGCCGACTCCAGCGCCGGAATAATGCCTTCCGTCCGACACAATGTTTGGAAAGCCGCCAAGGCTTCGTCGTCGGTGGCCAGCGTGTAGCTCGCCCGGCCGCTGTCGTGCAGCATCGCGTGCTCCGGCCCGACCGAGGCGTAGTCCAGGCCAGCCGAGACCGAGTGCGTGAGGGCGATCTGGCCGTCCTCATCCTGCAGCACATACGAGTAGGTGCCCTGCAGCACACCCGGCAGCCCACCCGCAAAGCGCGCGGCGTGCTTGCTCGTCTGGGGCCCGAAGCCGCCCGCCTCGACACCCCGCAGCGCAACGTCGGCATCTTGCAGAAACGGGTAAAAGATGCCGATCGCGTTCGAGCCACCGCCCACGCAGGCCACCACCACATCGGGCAGCTTGCCGGTGCGCTCCAGCATCTGCTCGCGTGCCTCGTGGCCGATCACCGACTGAAAATCACGGACCATGGTGGGATACGGATGCGGGCCCAGCGCCGAGCCGAGCAGGTAGTACGAGTCAGGATTGGCCACCCAGTCGCGCATCGCCTCGTTGATCGCGTCTTTGAGCGTACACGAGCCGCTGTTCACGCCGCGCACTTCCGCGCCCAGCAGCCGCATCCGAAACACATTCGGCCGCTGCCGCTGCATATCTTCCGTGCCCATGTACACCACACACTCCAGGCCCAGCAGCGCGCACACCGTAGCCGTTGCAACGCCATGCTGGCCCGCGCCGGTCTCGGCAATCACGCGCTCCTTGCCCATCCGCTTGGCGAGCAAGCCCTGGCCAAGCGCGTTGTTGATCTTGTGGGCGCCGGTATGCGCCAGGTCTTCGCGCTTCAGATAAATTTGGGCGCCGCCACACTCTTCCGTAAGCCGCTGGGCATAGGTGATGGGTGTGGGCCGGCCGGTGTAGGTGCGCTGGAGGTGGTCAAGCTCGGCATAGAAGGAAGAGTTGGACTGTAGCTCAACGTAGGCTTGTTGCAGCTCCAACAGCGCCGGCATCAGCGTTTCGGGTACGTACGCGCCGCCATACGGGCCAAACCGTCCAACCGTTGTCGCAGTTGCCATCAGCATTCCTTTATCAATAGTTTAGGAAATATCAACGTTTGGTTCTTGTACGCATTATACCGAGACTGGCGCCGTTTGTGGACAAAACGCTGCGGAGCATGGTTACGCCACACTCCGCAGCACGCATACGCACAGGATTCTGCGAGCTTTAGTTGCGGCGCTCCCCATCGATTTGGGCTGCAAGCTGCTCCATCTGCGTCACCAGCTCGCCAAAGACCTGGCAGGCCTGCGCTACCGGCTCGGGCGATGTCATATCCACCCCAGCATCCCTGAGCAGATCGATCGAATGCTTGGAGCTACCGCCGCTCAGAAACTTAAGGTAGCGATCCACGGCCGGCTGGCCCTCGCTTAAAATCTGCTTCGCCAACGCGGTCGAGGCGGCGATGCCGGTGGCGTACTGATACACATAAAAGCTGCTGTAAAAATGGGGGATGCGCGACCATTCCAGCCGGATCAGGTCGTCGACCACCACCTCGGGGCCGAAGTAGCGCTTGTTGAGGTCATAGTAGAATGCGCTAAAGGTCTCCGAGGTCAGCGCTTCGCCCGCCTCCATCCGCCGATGCGCCTCGTACTCAAACTCGGCAAACATCGTTTGGCGATACAGCGTTGCCCGCAGCTTTTCGATCTGGTCGTTGAGCACATACATCCGTAGCCGCGGGTCGCCAGTGGTTTGGAGCAGATGATGGGTCAGCAGTGCCTCGTTCAACGTCGACGCGACCTCGGCCACAAAGATGGTGTAGCTGCCGTACACATAGGGCTGCGTGCGGCGCGTATAAAACGAGTGCATCGAGTGGCCCAGCTCGTGCGCCAGTGTCAGCACATTGTCCAGATTATCCTGGTAGTTCATCATGATGAACGGCTGCGTGGTATAAGCGCCCCAGCTAAACGCGCCCGAGCGCTTCCCGACATTCTCGTACACGTCAACCCAGCGCCCCTCGTATAAACCGTGCCGCATATGGTTGACGTAGTCTCCACCCAGCGGTGTAAGGCCGGCCACAACCATCTCCCGCGCCTGATCGTAGGAGTATTTCACGTCGATATTGGACACAAGCGGCGTGAACAGATCGTACATATGCAGCTCGTCAAGCTGGAGCAGCCGCTTCCGTAGCAGCATATACCGATGCATATGCTGCAGGTTATCGTTAACGGTCTCGATCAGGTTGGTATAGACCGAGATCGGGATGGCGTTCGGCTCCAGAGCAGCGTGCAGGGTGGACTTGTAGTTGCGCGCTTTGGCGAAGAACATTCGGCTGCGAATATGGCTGGCAAACGAGGTACCGATGGTATTGCGGTAATTGCCATACGTAGTGTAGAGCGCCTCAAACGCGGAGCGCCGTACATCGCGGTTGGGGCTTTCCATGAACACCGGAACGTAGCGCGCGTGCGTGAGCTCGACGTCGTTGCCTTTGTCGTCCTTGATCACGGGGAACTTAAGATCCGCGTCCACCAACATCCCAAAAATGTCATCCGGTGACCGCGTGACATCCTGGGCGGATGCCAACAACGCTTCCACCTCGGCGGATCGAATATGTTCGCGCTGCCGACGAATGTCGCTCAGCTCGTGCTTGTACACGCCTAACGCATCCACGGATTGAAAAAACTCGTCCAGCTGCTGATCCGGGATGGCCAGAATTTCGGGCTCGAAAAACGCCGTAGCCGCGCCGAACTGGGCCGCCATCGACGAGGCCCGATCAGTCAGCGCCTGATAGTGCGGATTGGTCAGGTCTTCGTAGTGCCGCAGATGAACATAAACGTACATCTGAAACAACAGCTTGCTGGCCTCGTCCCGCTGTTGCAGCGCATCCAGCAACGACTCGCCGTCCGCACCAAGGGTGCCTGACAGCTGCGCGAGCTGCGGGATCAAGCCTGCGAGCTTTTTGAAATCTTGTTCCCACTGGTCATCATGTTGATAGATGCTTTCAAGATTCCACGTATGTTCCTTGGGCACGTCTTGCCGTTTGGGTAGTGCGCTCGTCGCCACGGGTTACTCCTTTAGGATATCGCGATATGTGGATACTCTTATTCTACATGAAGCGCGCTGGAGCAACATGCGTCCGAGACTGCTGCGCCGCCTGGGGAGCTGGTGCTAGCCTTGGAAGCTGCGCTCGCGCACCTGGCCGCGCTCGTCCACGATCAGCGACGGCACAAAATTGAGGAAGTCACCTGCGGTAAGATGGTAGCGCACGCCACCTCGTTCGCCTTGCACCGCCACATTCCAGTCGGCCCGGCGATGCAAGTGGCCGTACACACAGAACGCGACCGCGGCGGCGGATAACATTTCGGCAAAGCGCGTCGGCCGACCATCCGGAAAGAAGGGCGGGTAATGGAGCAACACGCCGATCGGCCGGGAGCCTTCAGCCAACCGTTGCGCTGCGGCTAAAGCTCGCTCAAGGCGGCCCAGCTCGCGGGCGTAAATCCGCTCATCTGTAGCCGGATCGAACGTCGGATGACCAGGCGTGAGCCAGGCGCGCGTGCCGCACAGCACCCAATCACCACAGACAGCAGCGTCTGCCTCCACCAATGTCAAGGACGCCGGCAGCTCGGCGCGCCGTTTTCGAGCCGCATCCCACCAATAGTCGTGGTTACCCTTGGTCAGCACCTTGTGGCCGGGCAGCGCCGCAATCCATTGGAGATCGACCAGCGCATCCGGCAGCTTGAGCGCCCACGAATTATCGCCCGCCAGCAGCACCACATCGTCGTCGGCTATGCGCTCATGCCACGCTGCCGCCAGCCGCCCGGGATGGTTGCGCCAGCGCTCGCCAAATACATCCATCGGCTTTGGCGTGGCAAACGAAAGGTGGAGGTCGGCGATAGCCCAGATGCGCATAATACGGACATTGTAACATGAGGCAGTAGGAGGCATCAGGCATCAGGCGTCAGGTATCAGGCATCGGGAGGTATAACCTGCCACTATTGCTTAGTTCTGCAGGAACATACCCCTGGGACATATACTAACCTAACACCATAACCTGTAGCCTATAACCTGTAGCCTGTAGCCTATAACCTGTAGCCTGTAGCCTATAACCTGTAGCCTCCGTTGCTTGACAAACAGGGGCTGGTCTGTATAATACGCACCACCGAGCCGAGGTGGCGGAATTGGCAGACGCGCACGTTTGAGGGGCGTGTGGAGAAATCCGTATGGGTTCAAGTCCCATCCTCGGCACCAGCGTTGCATAGTGGGCGATTAGCTCAGTTGGTAGAGCGCTTCGTTTACACCGAAGATGTCGGCGGTTCGAGCCCGTCATCGCCCACCACTGACGCGCGTATCGAGAAAATATGCCAAGGTAGCTCAGTCGGTAGAGCACACGCCTGAAAAGTGTGGGGTCACCAGTTCGATCCTGGTCCTTGGCACCAAACTACCGCCGGTCACATGATGTGACCGGCTATTTTGTTTAACCACTGTCTCGTGGACCTCGTCAATCGTTCAGCGTTATGTTAATCGGCTCGACGCCGTGGCCTCCCGCCACATGCCCCACCGACAAGCGACCGCCCGTCTGCTGCCAGCCGCCACGAAAAGGTTGTTCCGCCATAAACATGGGGGTATCCAGGTCCACAAAGCGAAAGCCGCCGAGACCGGCCGCGAAATGCGCGCTCATGTTCATCGCCAGCAGCGTCTCGACCATGCCGCCAATCATCAGCTCGATCCCGGCCGCCCGGCAAATAGCCGCGATCGCCAAGCCCTCCACAACGCCAGCTTTCATCAGCTTGATATTGACCACATGCGACGCCTGCATCTGAGCGACGCGCAGCGCATCTTCGGCCGTCGTGACGGACTCGTCGGCGGCCACAAGCACACCGCCTTCGCCGGTCACCCGCGCGAGGTTGGCGAGGTCGTAGCGGGTGACGGGCTGCTCAAACAGCGCGACCGGAATAGCTT
>JADDQF010000065.1:21225-23117 GCA_016781505.1 bacterium | reverse complement strand
GCCAGCTCTTTCACCGGAGTGTTTTGCGAAAAATCTTTGCGCTCAGTCTAGGTTGGCGACCCCGCGCCGGCATCCGGCGCTGCTTCGATCACCAGGGTATCGCCCGCTTGGGTTTGGGTCCGTGCGATGGTGCCGGCCGGCAGTTCGATGGTCCGCCGCGCCCGCCGGGCTCCGGCAAAAGGTCGATTGGGCGGCATGGCTTCCACCAAGCCTACCACGCGGTCCTGTCGATCCACAAACACCACGTCGATTGGAAAGCGCATCCAAAACGTATGGACGCTGTTATTGGGCTCGATCACCAGGCCGCCGTCAGCGGGCAAGTTTGGGCGAAACATCAAGCCGCGTAGCCGTGCCCAATACGAGCGAGCGCGCTCGGCACGGCTAGCCAGCACCGTATGGCGCGTCGTGTTGACGATCCGATACATGCGTTTAGCCACCCAGTGCCGATGCGCCCAACAGCTTGGGCAATGCAGGTCCCAGAATCACAACCATGATCGACGGAAAGATCAAGAACGCCATCGGGAAGAGCATCTTGATCGGCGCTTGATGCGCAAGCTCCTCGGCGCGTTGGCGGCGCCGAATACGCATTTGCTCCGATTGCACCTTCAAAATTTTGCCAATGCTCACGCCCAGCTGCTCGGCTTGAATGATCGCTTGCACGAAGTTCGTCAATTCTTCGACGCCACAGCGTTCCGACATCAGCCGCATCGCATCGCGCCGGGGCGTGCCCAGTCGTGTGTCGCTCAGCACGCGATTGAACTCTTTGCTGAGCTCGTTTTCCCATTTGTCGGCTACACGTTGCAGCGCAAGATCGAAGCCAAGGCCAGCCTCGACGCTGATGGTGAGCAGGTCCAAGGCATCGGGCATGGATTTCAGAATGCTGTGCTTGCGCGCTTTGATTTTGCGGTCAAGCCAGATGCCTGGAAAAACATAGCCAATTGCGCCACCAACCACCGTGTACAGCAGCTGGTTAAGCAGCGGCACGGCCATCAGCACTGCCATCAAATAGCCTACGCCCAGCATCAGCAGGCCAACCGTCACCCGCACGCCAACAAACATCGCCGGAGTGAGGTTGCCGGGATTGCCGGCTTGCTCCAGGTTTTGCTTGATCTTGGCTGCATTTTTGCCGGGCGACGCTTTGCCAAAGCTGGCGAGCAGCGCGTGTAATACCGGCTTGAGAATGCGCTCGCTGATCGGCAGCTCCAGTTCCAGCTCTTCAAGGGAACGGGTTCGCTCCGTGAAGGTTGCCAGCCGGTCATCGATCACTGCTGCTTGACGACCTTGGAGTAGGCCGGCTACGACGATCAGTATGCCAAAAAGCAGAACGCCGGCGACAATGAATACACCTGTCATCGCTTTCCTCGCTCGTGTGCCCACAGGCTAGGGATCCGGAAGCTTTCCCCGATCATTCCCTGCCTGAAGCTTCAAACACATCCTGTACATCCAAAAATCGGCTAATCATTCGCTAGATATCGATATCAACGATCTTCATGATCGCGAAGTAACCCGCGATAATCATGGCGCCCGAGGTGACCGGCAAGCAGCACCAGGCCTTGGGCGGCAAGCCCCAGGTAAAGATGGGCGCCATAAAGCCAGGGTTGATCAAAGTCATAAAGATTGCCAGACCAACCGGCAGCGCGGTAATAACGTAGCCCGAGATGCGTCCTTGCGCGGTCAAGGTACGAATTTCGCCTTTGATCCGCACCCGCTCACGAATGGTATGCGCAATGCTATCCAAAATCGCCGAAAGGTTACCGCCAACCTCGTGTTGAATATTGATGGCTGTGATCATCAAGTCAAGGTCGTCGCTCGGCACACGCCGGAGCAGGTTGGCCAGCGCAGCCTCGGTAGATAATCCCAAGCCTACTTCCTGCACCACACGGCGGAACTCG